>JAYUBA010000594.1:0-6128 GCA_043741075.1 Frigoriglobus sp. | reverse complement strand
ATTGTCCGTCGCTGACGCTTCCGGCTCGTTCGGACACACATTGTCCGTCGCTGACGCTTCCGGCTCGTTCGGACACACATTGTCCGTCGCTGACGCTTCCGGCTCGTTACAGGACACACATTGTCCGTCTGACGCTTCCGGCTCGTTACAGACGCGAAGTCGGTCGCAAAGCCTCCGCGACCTACTTCTTCTTCGTGTAGCCGATCGCCAGCACCGCGAACGCGGTCGCCAACTCCGGCAGGTTCTCCAGGAACGCGCCGTTGCTGTTCGCCCAGCTCCCGTTGTCCTTCTGCTTCTTCTTCAGCTCGTCGAACAGCTCCTGCCGCCAGTCGTGTTTGACGCCCTTCGCGTCCGCGAACATGTCCTCGCCGAGCGCGTCCATCGCCTTGGCGAACGTGTGATAGTAGTAGTAGAGGCCGGCGTCCTTCTGGCCGGGGTTCTCAGTCACCGTGTAGTTCTTGCGCACCCACACAACCGCGGCCTTCACGCGCGGGTCGTCCTTGCCCACGCCCGCGTACAGGAAGCTCTTGAGGCCGGCGTAGGTCATGCCGCCCTCGCTCCGCAGCCCGCCCTCGGCGGTGCGCTTCGGGCTTTTGTCGTTGTCCGCGTCCGAAAGGTTGTACACGAACCCGCCCTTGTCCGCGTCGCCCGCCTTCGCCGCGAACGGGAGCTTGTTGAACTCGCTCTCCAGGTTCTGACTGCGGCTGATGTAGGTGAGCGCGCGCCGGATGGACGGGTCGTCCTTGCTGACCCCGCCGGCGAGCAGCGCCTCGACCATGAAGTGCGTGTTGGACATGTCCGGGCGGGCCTTCGCGCCCGGCTTGTCGTAGCCCGCGCCGCCGAAGCTCGAATCCTTCTCGGTCAGCCCGTCGGCGAACTGGAGCGACTTCACGTACTTCACCGCGGACTCGATGGTCTTGTCGTACTTGCCGCCGGCGTTCGCCTCCTTGAACGTCATGACGGCGAGGCACGTCATGTAGTTGGACAGCCCCTGGTTGTAGACGCCGCCGTCCTTCTGGACTTTCGATTCGAGGTACTTGAGCGACTTGGCGACGACCGGGTTGTCGGCCGGGACGCCGTTCTTGACGAGTGCGGCGGCCACGAGTGCGGTCAGCCCCGGCTCGCCGGCGCGCGGGTTCGCGGAGAAGTTGCCGTCGTCCTTTTGCGACCCCTTGAAGAACGCGAGCGCCTTATCGACGACGGCCTTCACGTCATCGCCGCTCGGAGCGGCCCAGGCGAGCGACGGGAACGCGAGCGCGGCGGGCGCGACGGCGGCGACCTTGAGCCAGTCGCGGCGGGTGAGTGCGGACATGTGGAACCTCGTGGTGGTGGGAGCGAAGTGCAACCGACACCGCCAGAGTACGCGCGAAAAGCGGCGGAGGGAATGGGCAATCGCTGACCACCGCGGGACAGAACGTGACCGGGCGAGCGGCCGGGTTTATCCCGGCCGGCTACACACCTCATTACCACCGCGGGGGTAAACCCCGCCGCTCGCCTAACCGAGTGCCTTCACCCCTTGCTCGCCAGCGGGATGACGCCGTCCCAGCCGGGCGGCGGGGTGCGGTTGTTCTTCAGGATGAACTCGGTCAGCACGTCCTTGCCGCGGTCGTCCGGCGGGACGCGGTGCAGGTGCTTGTACGCCGCGTGCCAGTCGCCCGCCAGGAACGCGTCCAGCGCCTTGTCGTAGGCGTCGAGGTCCGCATCGGTGAGCGCGCCCTCCGTCTCGGCACCCGGCGGCGGCGCGGGCGGGATCAGTTCGGCCACCACCAGCGGCGTGTCCATCCCGTAGGGCCGCACCTTCACCATCCGCCGCACGCGACCCACGTCGCGCGGCAGGTGCTCGCGCACCGCTTCCGCGGTCGGTTCGTCGATGAGGATGGGCACGCGGAGCAGCTTCGTCATGCCCTCCAGCCGCGACGCGAGGTTCACCACCGGTCCGAACACGGTCACCTTCGCCTGCTCCGGCGTGCCGATGCCGCCGGCAACCGCGCGGCCCGTAGCGATGCCGATGCCGACGCGGAACCCGGACAGCGGGTGCGCCGAATCGCGCGCGACCGCCTCGAACGCGGCGCGGATGCCCAGCGCCGCCCGGCACGCGTGCTCCACCTTTCCCGGTTGCTCCAGCGGCCAGCCCCAGAAGCCCATCGCCGCGTCGCCCAGGAAGTCCGCGATCGCGCCGCGGTTGTCGAGGATGTTCCGCGTCATCAGGCCGAGGGCCGCGCTCACGCGGGTAAGCAGGTCGAGGAGGTGGTCGCTGGCCTCTTCCGCCTTGCGCGAGAACCCGCGGAGGTCGCCGAACAGCACGGTCACGTCGGCCTCGCGCGGCTCCAGCGCCCGCGCCGGGTCGCCGCCGGAAATGACGCTCATCACGCCCGGCGAGAAGAACCGGCGGAACACGCCCTGCCGCTCCCGCAGCACCTGCACCTGCCGCAGCGACCCGAGGATGTCCGCGACCAACTCGGCGAACTTCACGTCGTCGCGGAGTTCGTTCGACTCCCACGGCGCGAGCAGCGTGGAGGCCGCGGCACCGTTGAACCGCCCGGCCGCATACAGCCCCCAGCCGGGGCACGCGTCGCAGTGGACCGGGGTGCAGAACGCCCAGTCGAACTGCTCCTGGAGCGTGAACGGGTCGGCCCCCGGCTCCGCGCCGGGCGTGACGCCCCACACATGCAGCACCGTCTGGTTCTGTTCGACGACGGCCGCGGTCACGAGGCGCTTGCTCGGCTCGAACCCGCCCGCGGTCGCGAGCCGCCGGTCCCAGTGGAGTACGTTCAGGCGCCCGCCCGCGCCGCCCGGCAGCGCGACGATGGCGACCGCGTCCGCGCGGCGGATGCCGGCGAGCAGCATGTCTACGAGTCGGCCGAACAGGTCGGCGTCGTCGGTGGCGCTAGAGATCAGGTCCGGGAGTTTGCTGAGCACGTCGAGCCGGTGCGGGGCGTCGCGGAACGCGAGCCGGTCGAGTTCGTGGTGCGCGACGGTGCGCTCGTCGAGCAGCGGCCGGTCGTCGCCGGGCGATACGGGCGACCGGTCGCCGTCGGCGAGGGTGAAGGTGGTGCGGCCGATGACGAACGACCCGCCGGGGAGCAGATCGAACGCGTCGGCCGGGCCGCCGTTGTGGAACACCGGGTTGGCCGCGCCCGCGAGCTTCCGCACCTTCAGCTTCCCGCCCCGCGCGGTCAGTTCGGCGTGCTTCCGCGCGAGGAACGGCTCCCACGGCGCGGACCATTCGGACGATTCGCGGCCGAGTACGACCGGCATATCCGCCGGCAGCGGCTTGCGCCACGCGTCGGACGGGTTCGGACCTTGTGCGATGAGGAGCATAACAACCTGAGTGCAGGTGTCTTGTCTTCGCCCCGAAGGGGCGTCGGGTAATAGCTCAGGGCGAAAGCCCTGGGAACCCACGCGCCGGTGGCACGTCTGCGTACCCGCCCGCCACCAGACCCAGGGCTTACGCCCTGGGCTATTACCCGACGCCCCTTCGGGGCGAAAACCACAACCCATGCTGGACTCATCCGCCCGGCGTCGGCGTGCCACTCACCCGCGCCGTGCCGCCGGCCGGGAGCGAACTCCCCCCGCCGGTGCCGAAGGTGCCCGCGGTGCCAGATGTCGGCAGCCCGGCCCAGCGGCGCAGGAGGCGCGTCACCGGCGACCGCGCCGACGTGTCCATTACCATCGCCATGCCGGCCCACATGAGCGCGACCAGCCCCAGCACGAGCGCGGTCGCCATCAGCCCGACGTAGCCGAGCCGCCATTGCAGGTCGCGCACCGGTTGAAGGGCTTCGTCGCGGCGCTCCTGCACCATCACCACCCAGCCGGTATCGACCTTCTCCGGCCCGACGCGGACACGGTGGACCGACGCCAGCCACCTCCCGTCATAGCCCGCCGGACCGGGCCTGTCGCCGGCCGCGACCGACACCGGGTCGGCGTACCCCGCGCCGTCGAACGGGGCGCCGTCGTCGCCCGCCTCGGCCCACTTCACCACCGCGTCGGCGTAGTACAGCGGCGGTTCGGCCTCGCCCTTCATCGCCGCCCAGTACGGGTGCCGCAGGATCAGCCCGCGGCGGCCGTTGGTCGCGTCGGGGCGCGTGTCGATCAGCACCGCGAACCGGTCGGTGCGCCCCGGAGTGACTTCGCTCAGGTCGATCGTCAGCCCGACGACGCCGAGCGGCTCCGCGACCGGCCCGTCGCCGGCCACCGGCACGCTGAACGCGACCGACCAGATTTTCTCGCCGGGGCCGAGCACGCGGCGGAACGCGACCGACCGGTGCGGGCCGCGGATGATGCCCGGCGGCGGCGGGGTGTTCACGGGGCGCTCGCCGAGGCCGTGGAAGTAGTCGCGGTAGCCGCGGTACTGGTGCCGGTGCTGCGGGTACGGCGGCGCGGTGCCCCGCTGGAACCCGCCGGCGTCGTCGGCGAACCAGATGGACGACTTGTCCGCCGCCGGGAACTGCCGGTCGCCGCGCTCCTTCCGCTCCGCGAGCAGTTGGTCGAGCCGCGCGCCGGCGGTCGGGTCGTCCCCCATCCGGTCGCCGCGCTGGAGCAGTTCGCGCACCTGCACGTTGCGGGCCATCGCTTCGAGCTGCACGTACCGCAACTGAATCTGCGCGCCGAACTGCCGCGCCTCCGCCTGCGCCGCGAACCGGTTCGCCTCCAGCGACCGGCTCTCGACGCCGTGTTCGGCCGTGTTCACCGTGGTGCGGAACAGGTACTGGCCGATCGCGGCCATCAGGACGAACAGCACCGCGAACGTCAGCCCGGTGACCCACAGGAGCGGCTTGCGCACGCGCTGGAGGTTCCACGCGTCGAGTGCGGCGAGCACCGCCTGCGGGTTTGGGAACCGCTTGCCCGGCCCCGGTTCGAGGCACCGGTCGATGATCGCGGCCAGCCCGGCATCGACGCCCGGCACGGCGCGGTGCGCCTTCGGCTTCGGCGAATCGAGGATGAGCCGGCGGTACGCCGCGAGTTGCGCGTCGAGGGTGCCGCCGGAGGTGACACTCGTTGCGCCTTCCGCGCTCCGGTGCGGCGGCTCGCCGGTCAACATGCGGTACATCACCGCGCCGAGCGCGTACACGTCCCACCGCGCGTCCGGCGCGGCGGTCAGGTCGGCCTGCTCCGGGGCCATGTAGAACAGCGTGCCGAGCGCCGGCGACATCTCGTTCGTGAGCCGCGACTGCCCGAAATCTGCCAATCGCGGCTTCTTCTCGTGGTCGAGGAGGATGTTCGCCGGCTTCAGGTCGCAGTGCAGAATGCCCTTATCGTGCGCGTGAACGAGGGCGACGGCGACTTCGCGGAAGACGGCCACCGCCTCGTGGACGGACGGCCGGTGCGCGCGGAGCAGGTCTTCGAGCGACCCGTTCTCCATGAACTCCATCACGTAGTACGGCGGGTCGGCTTCCCACCCGACCTCGAAGAGTTGCACCACGTAGCGGTCGGAGAAGAGGTAGCGGAGCTTCTCGACTTCGCGCGCGAGCGCGCCCCAGTCCAGTCCGCCGCGCCGGGTGAAGAACTTGATGGCGACCCGCCGCCCGCTGTTGCGGTTCACGGCGGTCCAGACTTCGCCGTACGCGCCGTGGCCGAGGAACTGCTCGCTGTCGTAACCGGGCACCTTGACCGGGGGCCGCACGCCGCGCAGGCTCAGCGCGCGGGCCGCGTCGCGGTCGGCGTCGCCCATCACGGGTGTCAGCCCGGTGTCGCTCACGGTGGCAGAGGCTCCCATACCAATAAACTGCGGCGGATGGCCGACTTGCGCCGCGCCTACCGAACGATACTGGAAGCCGGGCGTAAAACGAACGGCGGAACTACGGCGGGTGGAAACTCGGCCGCCGGCGCGACGCGACCTCCGCCGGCCGCGCGTCACGGCGGGTCGTACCCGCTGCCGCCCCACGGGTTGCAGCGGCAGATGCGCCACGCGCCCTTCGCGCACCCGTACAGCGGGCCGTGCTTCTTCACCGACAGGATGAAGTACTCGCTGCACCCCGGCTGGAACCGGCACGTCGCCGGCAGCACCGGGCGGATGACCTTCTGATACCCGCGGACGCACAGGATCAGCGCCGCGCCGCAGGCGAGCGCCGGGCCACGCCAGAGCCAGCGGATCGCATTCACGCGGGCGTCTCCGGACCCCCCCCCGG
>JAYUBA010000593.1:0-1802 GCA_043741075.1 Frigoriglobus sp. | reverse complement strand
CGGACGACGACGTGATCTCGATGGGCGGCACCATCATCCGGCTCGTCGAGCAGGGGCACAAGGTTCACATCGCGTACATGACCAGCGGTAACGTCGCGGTGTTCGACCACGACGCGCGGCGGTTCGTGGACTTCGTGGACGAGTTCCTCGAAGCGTTCGGCAACCCGGCGGAGCAGTCGAGCGCCGGCACGATCAAGGAGCGGGTGTACGCGTTCCTCGACGCGAAGAAGCCGGGCGAGCTGGACAGCGCCGACGTGCTGAAAGTGAAGTCGGTGATCCGCACGACCGAGGCCCGCGCCGGGGCGCTGGCGTGCGGCATCCCGCCGGAGCAACTGGAGTTCATGGACCTGCGGTTCTACCACACCGGCACCAAGACGAAGAAGCCGATCCAGCCGAAGGACATCGAGGACATCGTTGCGCTGCTGAAGCGGCTGAACCCGGCGCAGGTGTACGTCGCGGGCGAGCTGTCGGACCCGCACGGCACGCACCGCGTCTGCGCGGAGGCGGTGTTCACCGCGGTGCGGCAGGTGCGGGCCGCCGGGCCGGACCCAGAGGTGTGGCTTTATAAGGGGGCGTGGGAGGAGTGGGACGCGCACGAGATCGAGATGGCGGTGCCCCTGTCCCCGGAGGTGCTGGAGCGGAAGAAGCAGGCGATCTTCCGGCACCAGAGCCAGAAGGACCGGGCCATGTACCCCGGCGGCACCGACCGCCGCGAGTTCTGGCAGCGGGCCGAGGCGCGGAACCACGCCACCGCCCGCACCTACGACGCGCTGGGCCTGCCCGAATACTTCGCGCTGGAGGCGTTCGTGAAGTGGAAGGACGGCTGAGGCGCTCAAGAATGGCCCGCTGATGACGCAGACTTCGACGCAGATGAAATCAGATAAGAAGAACAGGCTTTGTTCGGTCTGATTTCATCTGCGCTCCCATCTGCGTTATCAGCGGGCCATTCTTCCGCACCTCGGGCCGGGAACGCGGGTACTCAACCCCGCGCACCGGTCCACACCGGACCGCAGTGGAATTCGCGCAAGTGTCGAATCCCGGTGGCCGATGGTAAAGCGTGGGGCCGCCGATGCCGGGTCCGCGCGCGGGTTTGCCCAGACGGTGAAGTCGCCCGCGGCGGGGCGGATTCGGCGCAACTCCCGCGGCGACTGACCTTCTATTGTGGGGCCGCGGCGGGTATCACACAGAAATCGAAGCTCTCCGCACCGATACGTGGCCGGAACCATCGAACATTACACAGGGGGAGTCGGGTCGCACCTTCTGTCATAATTCTGCGCCCGCGACACGTTCATCCGTCGCGGGCGCTCCTAGAATGAGGACAGAGGGGCGACCGCTCCCCCCTCACACACTCCGGGAGCCACCATGAGCAACACGCCCAACCGCGCCGGAAACTCGGCCGGAAAGCCTCGCAAGAAAGAGGTCACCCTGGACCTCACGACCGCCCGGCAGATGCTTCCGCTGGTCAAGGGTATCGTGTCGGATATCGTGAACGCGCGGCTCGCGCTGAACAAACTCACCCCGGAGCAGGACCGCCTCGAGCGCCAGCGCCGCGAACTGGTCTGGCAGGAGCGCCAGCGCCGCTACCAGATCATCGACGAGATCGCGGCGACCGAGAAGGCGCTGGCCACGGCCGTGGGCGAACTGAACGGCCTGGGGATCGCCCTCGTGGACGACGAGGCCGGCGAGGTGGACTTCCCCACCAAGGTGAACGGCCGGACGGCCGTGTTCTCCTGGCTGATGGGCGAAGACGCTCTTCGGCACTGGCACTACACGGATGAGGAATCGCGGCGCCCCATCCCGGC
>JAYUBA010000592.1:0-1803 GCA_043741075.1 Frigoriglobus sp. | reverse complement strand
CGGAGGAAGTCGGGCACCAGTGCCGCTACCGCCAGCCTGATCGCGGCGGCGTAGCTCGCGGCCAGCATGGGCACGCCCGGCCCGCCGCCGGTGAGGATCTGGACATCGGGAAGGCGATTGGCGAGCAGCGTGTCCAGGGCGGCGCGCAGGCGCGGGTAGTCAGAGAATGACCGGCCGCCGGCGATCAGCACGCGGAACGCCATCACCGTGAGTGTGGCAGCACGCGGCGGGAAGTGCGATGTCGGGAGCGGGGCTTGCACCCGGCGGTGGATCGGCGCTACCAGCTCTCATCGTCCTGGGATGCGCGCTTGACGACGCGCCGCCGGCTTAACCTCCTCAGTAGGAGGAAGCCGCCGAGTATCAGGCCCACGCCCAGTGCCCCGAGTGCGAACAACTGCGGGCCACCCGCCCCGGCACTCAGCGCGAAGAGCGACGCGAGCGCGAAGAAGCCCCCGAGCAGGAAGCACCCCCGCGGCCCGCGCGCCGACCACCTTCTCCGCCATGTGCGCCTCCGACGGCACCGCCGAGTCGTACGACGCCGGCGGGTCGCCCCACACCGGCGCCCGCCGGGCGACGCGCGGCGGGCGGATCGTAACCGCGACCGACGGCACAAGCAAGGGCCGGGCACAAGCAGGCGACTACGGCCGGCGTCGGTTCACCCCGAGGCCGGTGCGCGGAGCTTCTTCATTAGCTCCCACAGCACGGCGGCGATGTTCCACGCGTCGTCGTGGCCGCGGCGCTCGCGCGGCTGGTGAAGGATGTCGGCGACGACGGGGCGCGAGTGGGCGCGTACGTCCCCGCTCGCGCCCTCGCGCCAGCTACCCGGCGATCACCCGCGGTTGGGGCAGTCGCGTCACACCGGACATCCCCGGCCAGGTGGTCGGCACGAACAGGTCCATCACCTGCCCGCAGCAGACGGCCCCGCCCTCCTGCATCCGCAGCATGATCTCGTTCGACGACAGGTCATCCGTTCGGCGGCACACGCGGCACCGCACCAGGCTCAACCGCTGGTACCCGCTGCCCGTAGCCCGCCGCGGCTCTTCATCGACTGGCATAGTTCCTCCGAGACGTGCGACGGGGCGGGTGGGCGGACAGCGAACCATAGAGCGCATTCCACCCCGACGCCCGCGCAAACGGGTACGTGGGGGGGGACTGGAGTCAGGTGAAATGAACGACGCCGGCGGGGTTGCCCCACACCGGCGCGTGCCGCGCGTCGCCCATAGACGCGGCGGGTGAATCGTAACCGCGACCCGCGGCCGGTGCAAGCGGCTACCCGATCTCCGCGGCCACCTTCGCGGCGAGGGCGAGGTTCTTCTCCGCGTAGATCTGCGTCACGTCCGCCGACGAGTGGCCGAGCAGCACCTGCGCCGCTTCGAGGCCGTGTAGCCGCCGCACCGTGGTCGCGAAGAGGTGCCGCAGTTGGTTCGGGTGCCAGTGGTGTTCCTTCTGCCACTGCTTCAGCCGGGCGCGCCCGTCGTCGGTCAACCGCTCCCCCCACGCCTTCCGCGACTCGCCCTCGCGCCGGGCCAGTTCCGCGGGTGGGGGGAACGCCTCGGCGCACGCGCGCGTGACCGCCACCCCGAGCCCGTGCGTGGTGTAGGCCCGCCCCGGCCGGCGCGTCGGGTTCTCCGTCTTCCTCCCGGCGTTGTGCGCCAGGTGCGACGGGTACCGGGGCGTCGTCCGGGCCGCGGCCCGCTCCGCGAGTAGCCCCGCGACCGCCCGCGCGGGCGAGAAGAAGTGGTCGGTCGGGTCGCCGGGGGTGAACGGCAGGAGGACGGCCCGCGCCCGCGCGCCCAGCGGCAC
>JAYUBA010000591.1:0-1804 GCA_043741075.1 Frigoriglobus sp. | reverse complement strand
GGACGACCCGGACAAGAAGGCCCGCCCGCCGCACGACCGGCAGATCGACATCGACAGCCGGGTGAAGAAGGGCCAGGTACTGGCGGTGCTGGCGATACCGGAGTTGGAGGAGGAGTGGCAGCAGAAAAACGCCCTGGTCAAGCAGGCCGAGGCCGAGATCGTCCAGGCCGAGAAATCGACCGAAGCGGCGAAGGCGAGTGTCGGGGCGGCCGAGTCGCTGGTCACCGTGGCGGAGGCCGGGGTCGAGCGCGCCCAGGCCGTGTACGAGCGGTGGCAGAAGGAAGTGGACCGGATCGCCAAGTTGCTCTCCGGCGGGGTCGGCGACAGTCAGACCCTCGACGAGACCAAGAACCAGTTCCGGGCGGCCGAGGCCGGTCGAAAAGAAGCGACGGCGCGGGTGGTAGCGGCCCAGGCGGCGGTGAAGAAGGCCGTCGCGGACGAGGCGAAGGCGGCGGCCGACGTGTTGGGCGCGAGGGCCAAACTGGAGGTGGCAAAAGCCGAGGTGCGGCGGTGGGACGCGCTGCGCGGGTACACGACGATCAAGGCCCCATTCGACGGGATCGTGACCCGGCGGGCCGTGAACACCGGCGACCTGGTGACCGGCACCGAGAAGGCCGGGCTGTTCGTGGTGGCGCGGACGGACCCGGTGCGGGTGGTGGTGAACGTGCCGGAGGCCGACGCCGGGCTGGTCGCTGCCGGGCAGGAGGTGAAACTGGCGGTACAGGCGGTCGATAGCCCGGAACAGACCGGGAAAGTGGTTCGCACGGCGTGGTCGTTGGAGCCGGGGTCGCGCACCCTGCGGACGGAAATCGACCTACCGAACGAGAAGGGGTTCTTGCGGCCGGGGATGTACGTCCACGCCAAGCTCACGGCCGAGTTGCCCGCCGCGTGGTCGGTCCCGGCGGCGGCCGTCGGCAAGGTCGGGGACGAGACGATCATGTACCTGGTAGACGGCGGGAAGGCGGTCCGGGTGACGGTGCAACCCCTGAAAGGGGACGGCCACTTCACTCAGGTCCGGCGGTACAAGAAGGCCGGCGCGACCGACTGGACCGACGTGACCGGGGGCGAGTCAGTCGCGACCCCGGCGTCCGCCCTCACCGACGGGCAGTCCCTTCCGTGAGGCCCAGCCTCTGAGTAATATGGCCCGGTACGCGATTGGCAGTTCGGCCGATTCGATGGCCGTCATTTCGGTGGACGCTTTTTTCTATGCCGGCAAGCCTAACTGGTAGCGCGGAAGGTGTTTGGGGATGATGGGTTGTCGCTTCCACGGAGGGAACCCGATGGCCCGTCGCACCCGTCGCCCCGCGCCGACCGCCGAGCACACCTTGGCCCCGGTCGCCGCCGCGTGCGCGGCGTGCGGCCATCACTCGTACCCCGACGACTCCAACTCCCGCACCGTCACCGCGCTCGCCGGTGTCGCCCGATACACGCGGCGGATCGGCCGCTGTCGCCGCGCCCCGTGCGACCCGTTTCCGGTCCCGTTCCGCCCCGAGGCCGAGGGCCGAATGGCCCTCCCGCACCACGAGTTCGGGCTCGACGTCATCGCCTACGCCGGCAACCGACGGTACACCGCGCACCGGACCGCACCCGAGATCCACGCCGAGCGGACCGCGCGCGGGATGTCCCCGTCCGTCCGCACCGGGGTCCGCACCCGGTGGGACGGCCGGATCCGCGAACGGGACCGGCTGGCCCGACAACGGCCCGATGGTGATTATCACCGAGAAGAGAAGCGCGATTATCACCGAAAACAGAAACACCGTAGCACAGTCCCCGCGAGCGATCTGCTGGTCGGCGCAGGGGGTGG
>JAYUBA010000590.1:0-1805 GCA_043741075.1 Frigoriglobus sp. | reverse complement strand
CGGCGCGGGCGATCAAGCCGAACGACTGGCCGTACTTCGGCTCCATCGTCAAGATGCTGAAGCCGAGCGACCGGCTCCCGGCGCTCAGTTCGGTGTGGCTGCCGGACGTGATGCGGTTGAACGACAACGTCACCCCCGCCGGGCAGACGGCCGGGTTCATCGGCAAGCAGTGGGAGCCCGAGCGGTTCGTCGGCGACCCCGCGACGCCCGACTACCACATCACCGGCGTCGCGCTCCCGCCGGACGTGAGCGTCGCCCGGCTCGACCGCCGCGCCGACCTGCTCGGCCAACTCGACCGGCACCGCCGGTCCGCGTCGCCGGACGCGTGGGACCGACTCACGCACCACGCGTTCGACCTCATCACCTCCGGCAAGGCCCGCGACGCGTTCGACCTGCGCAAGGAACCGCCGCAGGTTCACGACCGCTACGGCCGGCACACATGGGGGCAGTCGTGCCTCCTCGCCCGGCGGCTGGTCGAAGCCGGCGTGCGGCTCGTTCACGTGAACTGGCCCCGCGAGGGCGGCGACTCGGCCGTGGACAACCCGCTGTGGGACACCCACGCCGGCAACGCCGACCGGCTGCAAGACTGCCTCTGCCCGCAGTTCGACGTGACGTTCACCGCGCTCATCGACGACCTCGAACAGCGCGGGTTACTTCAAGAGACGCTGGTGGTGGCGGTGGGCGAATTCGGCCGCACGCCGCGGATCAACGCGCAGGGGGGCCGCGACCACTGGGGCCGCGTGTTCAGCCTGGCGCTCGCGGGCGCGGGCATCGCCGGCGGGCAGGTACACGGGGCGAGCGACAAGACCGGCGCGTTCCCGACGCAAGACCCGATCCGGCCGCACGACCTGACGGCGACCATTTTCCACCTGCTCGGCGTCGATCCGCACGGCATGTTCCCGGACAAGACGAACCGGCCGCATGCGATCACGAAGGGCGAACCGCTGTTCCGCGTGCTGGGGAACCGCCCCGCCCCGCCGCCGTGCGCGCCCGGCGGCGATCCGGCGTTCGTCCCGCCCTACGACGACCGCAAGCTGCTCGACACCGATTTCCGCTCCGGCAAGCTGCTGCCCTGCTCCCCCCCGTCGCGCGAAAAGGGCTGGCGCGCGGCCCCGCTCTTTGAAGCCGCGCGCGGCTTTGCACTCAGCGCGAAGGCCATCGGCGGGAACGCGCCGCACGTCGCGCTCGGTTTCGGCCACGCCGGAGGGGACGCGTTTCCCACGATGCCGCAAGCGGCCCGCACGTTGTTGGCACAGGGCGTCCGCAGCGGGCGCGGCGGGCAGCACACGTTCACCGTGCGCGCGAGCGGCGGCGGGGCGTCGGCCGAATACTTCGACGCGGTGTTCGCGAAGCACTTCACCTGCCGGCTCGTGCTGTTCCGGTTCGCCGACGTGACGCTGAACCCGGAGAACGTGCAGGAACTGGCGTCGGTCGAGTTCCGCCCCGCGTTCGGCGAGCCGAAGACGTTCACGCTCTCGAAGTTCTTCGGTTCGACCACGCCCGGCGCGAACTTCTCCATCGGCAACGGTCTGGGCGTCGCAATCGTGGTCGCCCGAAGCACCGCGGGCGAGTTGAAGCCGCCGGCCGGCCCGCACCGCGCGTGGGTGGAGATTCACTCCGCCGCGCTGGAGTTCAGCCCGCGCCCGCGCGACGAATCGGTGGTCGAATAGCGCAGATACCGACTCGGCCGGACACCCAACCTTTTCGCCGGAGACACCCGATGCGAACGACGACCCGACTCCTCGCGGGGATCGCCTGCGCCGCCCTCGTCGCCGCGACGATCGGCACCGCCCCGAGCGGGGCCG
>JAYUBA010000589.1:0-1806 GCA_043741075.1 Frigoriglobus sp. | reverse complement strand
TTCGCGGACTGCTTCTGCGATCACCGCTGCCGGGGCCATCTTCCGGTCGACATCCGCGGCCAGTTGTCGAACCTCGATCGCAAGAGCGTCGAACCGATTGCCGTGGCCTCCGGCGTGGCGACCCGCACGCTCCAGGAGTTTCTCAGTCTGCTGTCGTGGGACCACGAGCGGATGCTCGACCGGTTGCAGCGGATCGTCGCGGCCGAGCATGGCGGTCGGGGCTCGGTGGGGTTGCTCGACGAGACGTCCTTCGTCAAGAAGGGGACGAAAACTCCGGGGGTGCAGCGGCAGTGGTGCGGCACGCTGGGCAAGATCGACAACTGCGTGGTCACGGTGCATCTGGGCTACACGCGAGGGGACTTCCAGTGCCTGCTGGACGGCGATCTCTTCTTGCCCGAGAGTTGGGACGACGATCGCGTTCGCTGTCGGGCGGCCGGGATTCCCGAGTCGGTCGTGTATCGGCCGAAGTGGCGTCCGGACGAATTGCTCGAACGCCATCCGCAGTTGCGCGAGTTGCCGTGGACGCAGTATCGACTCGATGATCGCCGGAAGGGGCCGAGCGTCTGGGAGGTCAAACACGTCCGCTTCCATCCCGAGTCGGACGACGGTTTGCCCGGCGAGGCCGAGCACCTACTGGTGGCCCGGCACGTGCTGCAGGAGGCGGATGTGAAGTACTTCCGGTCGAACGCTCCGGAGGGAACGCCGACGGCGACGCTGCTGCGGGTGGCCCTGACGCGGCACCGGGTCGAGCGCTGTTTTCAGGATCGGAAATCGGAACTGGGTCTGGATCATTACGAAGGGCGGACCTACACGGGCTTGATGCGTCACCTGGACCTGACGCTGGTGAGCTATCCGTTTGCGATGCGGGCGGTGGAAACCCGTCGGGGGGAAAAACCCGGAGTGGACGGTGCCGCAAGTGCATCGGGTGGTCGCCGCGCAGGTGGTGGCGAAGTGGCGGAGCGGACGCGTGTCGCAGAAGGTGTTGGAGCGACTGGCAGACGAGGTGACGTATCACCAAGCACGAAACCGACAGGCCCGGAAATCCCACGAGAAGCGGACGCGGCGGCTGTTGCGGGAACGAGGCATTCGATTGACTCGGATGGCACGGTGCCAACGGCTGAATTGGCGCTGTAGGTCTAGCCCGGATATTTCACGAGTCCGGATCGGAGTTGAATGGCGCGGTGGCTGAAGGTTTGGTATGGGATGGAGTTACCACACAACCTCTCATTCCTCGCCGACAACCACCGCGATGACACACCGTACCACACCGCCCGTCTCGTTTTCCAGTGTCCGCCGCCGGGAACTCGTCGCCGAGTTCTCCGCCGGCCACATCACGTCCGACGCCGGGCTGCTGCTCCTCCGGGAGGCCGACCGCCGGATCGGCCTCACCGCGGCGTTGAACGCGGCCATCGACGATCCCCGCTCCCCCGAACGCATCGTCCACCCGCAGCAGACACTCTTGGCCCAGCGGGTCCTCGGGCTCGCCGCCGGCTACGAGGATCTCAACGACCACGGCCTCCTGCGACGCGATCCGCTCTGGCAGGCCGCCACCGACCACCCCGAGGTCGACGGCTCCGCCGAACTCGCTTCGGCCCCGACGCTCTGCCGCCTCGAAAATCGTATCCGGCGGCCCGACCTCCTCCGCATCGCGACGCTGCTGGTCGACCAGTTCCTCGCCTCGTTCGACGCGCCGCCCGCCGAACTCACCCTCGACATCGACGCCACCGACGACCCGATCCACGGCGGACAAGAGAAGCACTTCTTCCACGGCTACTACGACCACCACTGCTTCCTGCCGCTGTACAT
>JAYUBA010000588.1:0-1806 GCA_043741075.1 Frigoriglobus sp. | reverse complement strand
GTAAGCGGGTGCTTCACGAGGAGTCGCTCCCAGAGCTTGACCCAGGCGCGGTATCTTTTTTTCCCCGCCGTTCCGCGGGCGGCGACTTCGGTCTTCATCTTGGCGACGGCCGGGCGGACGAGCTTCGCCGACGCGGGGTGGAAGCGGTGCAAGTCCGCGAGAACGGCGGCCAGGCGGGTCGTGGCGACTTCGCCGTCTTGCACGTCGCCCAGGTGCTCCTGCAGCGCCTCGACCGCCGGGTACAGGGCCTCGCGGAACGGTGCCGCGTAGCAGTCGGCGAACAGTTCCATCGCGTACCGCAACTGCTTGCCCGCGATCCGCAGGGCGTGAAACTCCTCGGCCGTCGTCGGGTCCGCGTCGAGTTGCGCGCCGAACCGCGTCATCAAGTCGGTCAGCGCTTCCTCGGCGACGGTGGCGAACGGCTCGTCGTCGCCGAGCTTGAGCGCGCCCAGGAGGTGGTCGCTGCCGGCTTCGAGGCGTTCGATGCGCGCCACCGCGACGGCGTCGAGTTCTCGCTGAACGGCGGCGCGCCAGCCCAGGGAGTACGTCGTCAAGAACTCGCGGGCTTCGTCCATTCCGGGCTTCTGCAAACCCGGCGAGGTTTCGAGACTTTTGGCGAACACGTCCCAGTCCCGGGCGGGGCCGGCGGCCGAGCGAATCGCGCGGAGCGTGCCGCGGAGTTGCTTGTACGACTTCGCCGGAACGAGCGGGCGGAAGAGGCGGAGGGCCGCGCCGGCGCGGCGGGTGGCGACCCGGAGTTGGTGGACGTTTTCGACCGTGCCGGGCTGCTCGGCGGCGAGCGGCAGGTAGTGCCGCACGGTGCCCAAGCGGGCCGCCAGGACCGCCCGCGCGGCGTCCACCGCCGGCGTGTCGGGCGTCAGCCCCTCGATCCATTTCCCCTCGGCCATCGCGTTACCCCTCGTCGAATTTAGCGGCCGTAAAGCTCGCCGATGTGTGCCGCCTGTTCGCGCTCGCTCAGCCACTCGGCGACCTCGCGGGTGCCGCCGCGCAACTCCTCGACCTGCATCTGCTCCGCGGCCACGGCCGCCGCCGCGTCGCGCGGGATCGGCAGGTAAGTCCGCTCGAACTCGTCGGTCAGCTTGCGCTGCAGGCGGCGGGCGAACTCGCCGCGGATCGCCGCCCACCGGACCGGCAGGGCGAACAGAATGAGGACGTGCAGGGCGATCAGCGTGCCGACGGTGACGTACACCGGCAGGAGGACGTGGAAGAACTCCGGCGTCAGCCCCTCGACGAAAAAGCGCCAGAGTAAGAGCGCGATCGACGAGATCAAAACCGCCTCGGGGACGAAGTTGCCCAGCACGCCCACGACGCCGCGTACGACTCGCCGCAGGCCGGTCGGCTTGACGACTTCGGCCTCGACTTCGGTCAGGGCCTCGACGACGGACCGGGTGACGCGGTCCTCCCAGTCGAGCTTCAGCGTGCCCGTCGTGCGGTCGTTGATGACGGCGAGCGGGAAGCCGGACGTACTCGTCTCGACGAGGAGGCGGCTCGTCAGGGCGGCCATGCGCTGGGCCAAGACCCGCTCGCTGGCCGTGCGCGAGCAGGACCGGACGAAGCCGGCCAGGTCCCAGTCGGTGGCACTTTCGGACTTGGGGCCGCGCAGCTTGCCGACGAACGGGACGCGGTCGCGCAGCGAACTGCCGACGTACCGGAGCTTGGTGGTGACGCGCAAGTACCCGGCCATCAGGCCGCGGAAGCGCTGGTGGCCGCGCTGGCTGAAGTGCTGCTCGACCTCGTTTTGAAACGGTTCGAGGGTGCCGACGAGGACTTCGCTTTGCGCCTCGG
>JAYUBA010000587.1:0-1807 GCA_043741075.1 Frigoriglobus sp. | reverse complement strand
TTAGAAGGCGTCCGCGCGTTGCGTTGCAACGCTCGACCGCGGCCTACAACGGCCGCCCGAATTCCATACGCTGTAATGTGTACCGCTCCGAACCCGTGACGCCGCACAATCACGCGATGACTCACCCGGCCGGCACCGACGGCAGCCCCCCCGCGCTCGGACACTGGCTCCCGAACGGCGCGCCCCCCACCGACACGCCCGAAGACATCCGCGCCGCGATCGGCGACCTCCGCGCTCCGGTCGTCGTCGTCCACACGGGCGGCGGCTTCGCGGTCGCACGCGGCGGTTCCGTCGCGCTCGGCACGGTCGCGACGACGGAGAGCAAGCCGGTCGTCGCGTACCTGCCGCCGCTGCCCGCGGAGCAACTCGGCGACCCGGTGTTCCGGCAGGAACACGGCGTCCGGTTCGCGTACATGACCGGCGCGATGGCGAACGGCATCGGCTCCGTCGAGATCGTGGAGGCGATGGGCCGCGCCGGGATGCTCGGCAGCTACGGTGCCGCCGGGCTTTCGCTCGACCGCATCGGGGCGGCCATCGACCGGATGAAGGCGAACCCCGGCGACCTGCCGTTCTGCGTGAACCTGATTCACAGCCCGGGCGAGCCGGGGCACGAGATGGCGACGGCCGAACTCCTTCTCAAGAAAGAGGTTCCGCTGGTCGAAGCGAGCGCGTACCTCGACCTGACGCCGGCAATCGTGCGGTATCGGATCGCGGGGTTCAAGGGCGGCGTGGGCGGGCGGGTCGTGCCGCTCAACCGCGTCATCGCGAAGGTGTCGCGCACAGAAGTGGCGACCAAGTTCCTTAGCCCGCCGCCGGGGCGGATCGTCAAGGAACTGCTCGCGGCCGGGCACGTCACGCCGCAGCAAGTGGCGATGGCGGCGCGGTTTCCGGTCGCGGACGACGTGACCGTCGAAGCCGACAGCGGCGGGCACACCGACAACCGCCCCGCGATCACGCTCCTGCCGACCATCCTCGCCCTCCGCGACCGGCTCCAGGCGCAGTTCAAGTACGCCACCCCGCCGCGCGTGGGCCTGGCCGGCGGCATCGCGACGCCCGCGAGTGTGGCGGGCGCGTTCGCGATGGGCGCGGCTTACGTCGTGACCGGGAGCGTGAACCAGGCGTGCGTGGAATCGGGCAGTTCGGACGCGGTGCGGAAGATGCTCGCGGAAGCCGGGCAAGCCGATGTCATCATGGCCCCGGCCGCGGACATGTTCGAGATGGGCGTGAAGGTGCAGGTGCTCAAGCGCGGCACCATGTTCGCCATGCGGGCGCAAAAACTCTTCGACCTGTACAGAACGTACACCAGTTGGGAAGCGATCCCGGAGGGCGAGCGCGTCCAGGTTGAGAAGACGCAGTTCCGCGCCACGTTCGACGAGGTGTGGAACCTGACCCGCGACTTCTGGGCGAAGCGCGAACCCGGCCAACTCGCCAAGGCCGAGGGCGACCCGCGGCACCGGATGGCGCTGGTGTTCCGCTGGTATCTGGGGCTGTCGAGCCGGTGGGCGAACGCGGGCGAGGCCGGGCGGCAGATTGACTACCAAGTATGGTGCGGCCCGGCGATGGGCGCGTTCAACGAGTGGGCGCGCGGCTCCGTGTTGGACGCGTCGCCGAACCGAACGGTGGTCGGGGTCGCTCTGAACTTGCTGTACGGCGCGTGCGTCGTGCTGCGGCGGCAGGCGCTGCGGCAGCAGGGCGTGAACCTGCCGGACGCTTGCTTCCCGCTCGCCCCGCTGACCCGCGAGGAAGCGGCGCAACGGTTGGCGTGATTGCGTCCTTCGTCCGCGTCCCAGGGCGGTGCCCTGGGCTG
>JAYUBA010000586.1:0-6149 GCA_043741075.1 Frigoriglobus sp. | reverse complement strand
GAGCTTACAACTCGCCGCAACCTTCCCGGTTGCAACGTCCCAGATCCGCAGCGGCGGATCCTCGAACGCTGTGCCGACGGCCAACCGCTTCCCGTCCGGGCTGAACGCGAGGCAGGCAACGACCCCGTGCTCCGCATTCCGGAGAACGCCGCTCGCCTTGCCGGTCTTCAGATCCCAGAGTCGCACAACGCCGATTTCTCCCGCCGCCGGGCCGCCCGTGGCCAGCGTCTTCCCGTCCGGGCTGAATGCGACGACGCGTCGGCCTTCGATCTCGAACGGGGTGACCAGTGCGCCGCTCGCCGAATCGCGCATCTCAATCTTCAACCCCAATCCCGAGGTGACGGCGGCGAGGCGCTTGCCGTCCGGACTGAACGCGAGGCTGTCGTAGTTGCCCCAACTTTCGATGACAATGGGCTTCGGCTCGTCGGCGCTGTACGCGCGGGGCAGCAGAACCGCGACAAGCGACAGTCCGACGACCGCCCCTAACGCGACGCGGCACCGGGTCATGGCGGGCCTTTCACTTCTGCAAGATGGGCAGGTAGTTGTTGGGCAGTTGTAACACGATGAGGCTCATGGCGGTGCCGTAGGCGGCCCCGTGGAACTGGTCGGTCCAGGTGCCGCCGGTGGCGCGGGCGCGGCCGAGGAGCTCGTCGCGGATCGCCGGGAACCACGTGCGCCAGTAGTCCCCGCCGGCCGTCCACATCGCCAGCGCCGCGTAGTACTGGCCGTAGTAGTAGTGCTGCGGCGGGATCTCCCGCTGGTTGAACTGGCGGCCCGGAATGAACTGCTGCAGGTACCGCAGGCCGCGGTCGATCGCCTTCGCGTTCGCCTCCTCGGCTTCGGGCACGCTGGCGCTGTACAGGCCGACGATCGCCGCCGCGGTGCGGGCGAACGCCGAGAACCCCTGGCCCTTGAAGTAACTGAACCCGCCGTCGGCCATCTGGCACCCGCGGATGTACTCGGCCCCGGCCCAGACCACACTCTTGCGGACGAACACGCCGGCGTTGCGGGCCGCGCGCAGGGCCATCATGATCGCGACCGTCACCGACACGTCGGCGTACGCGGCCCGCGGCTCGTACCGCCACCCGCCCTCCTTGTTCTGCGCCGCCACCGCGAACGCGGTCGCCTGCTCGAGCACCCCGCGCACCTTCTTCTGCCGCGCCTCCTCCGGCATCATGCCGCACACCTCGGCCAGGAACAGGCTGGCGAACCCGTGACTGTACATCGCGCTCGGCTGACTCAGCCGCCCGCCCTGCCCGTCGGAGGACAGGAGGCCGGGGTTCGCGCCGTTCGCCAGGCCGAGGACGTGATCGACGGCGCGGGTGACGTTCTTCCCGTACTTGCCGCGGCCCGGCTGGTGCCCGGCGCTCATCAGCGCCAGCCCGCCCAGCCCGGTGATGCCGGCCGCGGTGCCGTTGCGGGCGGCGTCGGCGAACGACCCGTCCAAGCCCTGCCCCTGCGCCAGTTGGGCCAGCCCGCGGTCGATGGCGGCCTGCGTGTCGGCGGTGATGAACTCGGCCCCGCTGTCGGACCGCGGGCCGGTGGCCGCGGGCGGCTGCGCGTGGCCGACCCAGTTCAGCCCGACCGCGGCCCCGGTGACGGCCGACGCGCGAATGAAGTCGCGGCGGGAGACGGATCGCAACGGGTTGCGCATGGAACACCTGTGCGAGAGGGTAGCGACTTGAACGAGCCGCGACCGGAAGGGAGCGGGAAACGTAGCCGCTCTCGTAAGGCTGAAACGTAGCCGCTCCCTTCCGGTCGCGGCTCGTAAGGCTACTCTCATACCGAATCGCGTTGATTCGTAGCTGTAGCCGGGGTCTGTGACCCCGGACCGGCCTCACAGAAGATACGGATCAACACGATTCGGTATGAGTAACTGTAACCGGGGTCTGTGACCCCGGACCGGCCTCACAGAGGCCGGCTAGAAGATACAGATCAACGCGATTCGGTATCAGTAGTTGCCGACGACTTCGCCCAGGTTGCGGCTCCCAATCGCCCGCCAGGTGGCGAGGCCGATGCCGTCGGACACGAACCGAACCGAGCCGTCGCACATCACGACGTTCACGCCGCCGGTGTGGGCGCTGCCCGCCAGGGTCGCGACGCGGCCACTCGGCTTTTTGCAGGACCGCTTGTTCGGCAGGTTCGTGTGGAAGTACGCGGAATTCGAGTGCGAGCCTTGGAGCCACTCCTGCCCGATGTCGGAATTCGCCTGCCGGGACAGGTCGTTGATGTTGAGCGAGTCACAACTCGCGTTCCACGCGTCGGGGTTGTTCGGGTAATCGTTCAGCAGGAAGGTGTCGCTGCGCTCCGTCACGAGCGCGTTGCTCCAGTCGCCCTTGAGCTTCTCGCTCATCGCCACCGTACTCGATGTCCCGTCCGTGATGTCGGTGAGGCGAACCGCGCTGTTGTCCCAGAACGGGCCGTCGGCGGCGGGCATCCCGTAGTTGGGCCTGGCGGGGTCGGGGTCGGGGATGCCGCTGTAGAGGATGTTGTAACCCTGGTTGAAGCGGTAGTTGGTCCCGGCCGTCGCCGGCGGGCCGGCCGGCACCGCGCCCTGCGGGTCGGAGGGGCACAGCAACGTCTTGATCGTGCCGGCCCGCGCGGCGCTGTTCGCCGTATTGCTCTCTTTGACGGTGAAGTTAATCAGGGTGTAGACGTTCTGCTGCTCGATGTACGGGAGCAGGTACGCCACCCCCGAGAACCCGTTCGCGTTCTTGCCCGGCGGTAACCCGCCCTTCGAGTCGTGGTGGTTGTGCAGGGCCAGGCCCAACTGTTTGAGGTTGTTCTGGCAGCTCATGCGGGCCGCGGCCTCCCGCACCTTCTGCACCGCGGGGAGCAGTAGCCCGATCAGAATGGCGATGATGGCGATGACGACGAGCAGTTCGATGAGCGTAAAGCCCGGCTTCCGGGCGGATGAAGATGTCATGGGAGAACCTCGGATAAAGTCCGTGAAGGAACGAGTTCGGAACGCGGATGAACGGACGCCCGCGCGAACTGAGCGCGAAGCGTCACGAAACGGATTTTGGGTGTAGGTAGCCGCAGCGGTTCCGCTACCCGAGTCGGATCGCCGACGCGCGTGCGCCGGCGGGGGTCAACGGGAAACGGGCGCGCAGTGGCGTTGAAGCGCAGCTAGACGTGTCGAGGCGGGTGGAAGACCGGGAGGGACCGGCGGATCGGAGCGAACTGGGCGGGTCCGCGGGCGAACGAGCCGCGCGCGGCACCCGATAGCACTGGTTGCGTGGGAAGCACGGCTTCCGCCGCCGGGGCGGGGGGCGCGACCGCGACCGGCGGGAGCACCGGCTCCGGCGCGCCGGAGCAGTTCGGCCCGTGGCACGGCGGGGCAGGGGTGGGCGCATCGACCGCGGCCGACGGCGAGTCTGGGGCCGCGATCAGCGCCGGGCTGAAGATCGTGGAGTGGTTCCCACACCCGGCCGACGCCCGGTCCGGCGTCAAGCACGCCACCGCGACGAGCAGCAGAGCCGCCCGCCCGTTGCGGAGCAGTGAGGTGATGGGAGAGAACATCGGTGCCCGGTGGTTCCGACTCGATGGTTAGAAGATACCCGATACTCGACCGCGACGGAAGGGGATAATCCGGGTTTTTCGGCCGACTCCAGACAGACCCGGCCGCCAACCGCTTTCCCGCCGCGTTCTCACTTCGCCTCGATCTTCCCGAGATGTGCGTGCCCCGCGGTCACTTCAGCGGCTTCGCCTTCGTCACGTCGAGCTTCAGCGCGTAAACCTGGCTGTGCTGGCCCACCGCCCACACGACCTTGCGGGCCGGGTCGTACATCAGGCCCATCGAGTTGTTGAACGCACCCTTCTTGCCGATCGGGTCTTCGCCCGTCAGCGGCACGCCGAGCCACGCGTTCTTCGCGCAGTCGTAGGCCAGCCAGAGTTGGTTGCCGTCGGCGTCCGGGACGCGAGCGCCGATCAGCACCACATCGGCTTCGGGGACGTACACGGTTTCGCGGCACGGCGCGAGCGCCTTCGCCGCGCCGGCCGGTTCCAGCCACGCCACCTCTTCCGTCTTGAAGTCGTACACCGCGACCTGCCCCTTCTTCTCGCCGATGTCGCTGAAGAAGAGCAAGCGGTCGCGCGTGCTGTCGTAGCTCAGGCCGTGATGGTCGGCGCTCTTCTGCGGAAGCGCGGCGGCCTTCTCCTTCTTCAGGAGCGGCTTCCAGGTACGCGTGCCGGCGTCGAAGCGGAAGATCCCTTCTCCGCCTCCGCGAACGTCCGCCCACGTCACCGCGCCGGCGGGCGTGGTGCAAACGGTGCTGGTGTACATGTCCGTGACGAACGGGTTCTTCGCCGTCGCGCGCGACCACTTGCTTGTTAACGCGTCGAAGAAGTACGTGTAGTCGTGCGCGACGAACACGAGGCACTTTAGGTTCGGGTCGTAGCCCGTCGCCTTGTAGGTGTGGCCGGTCATCCACGGGTTCTGCTTGAAGCTCCATTCGCCGCGCACCTGATCGTTGCTGTACACGTACTCGATGGGGTATTCCGGCGTGAACGGCAGCGAGTAGCGGTCGGTCTTCACGTCATAGACGAACGGCGCGGTGCCGCTGTACGCCGAGTGCCCGCCGCTGAAGCGGATGATCTTGTCGTTCGCGGTGTCGAAGACCGCCGAACCCCAGTCCATGTTCATGCCGGGCTTGCGGAGCGTCGGCTGGACGAACCACTCGTTCGGCTTCAGCGCCTTCACGCGGGTGTCGGTGAGGGTGTTGATGGCCGAGGGCATTCCCTCGCCGTACCACTTCGGGTCGTGCGAACCGGTGCGCCGCACCACCGTGCCCGGCAGCACGCCCTTTTGCGCCGGGAGAATGTCTGGTATTGCCGTATCGATCCTGCAATACCACGCGTGGTTCTTGGCGTCAAGAAGCATGACGGTGTCGTTCTCGTCCACTGCGGCGGAGACGAAGCCGTTCGCGGGTACAGTTGGGGCGTCCTTCTCCCACTTCGCGACGAGCGCCCACTCGTTCGTTGCCACATCGAACGTCCACGCTTCGAGCGGCAGCGGCTTGTACAGCGACGCGACATAGTCGGTGGTGGACGTGTAGGTGTAGCCGCCGATGAGCAGCACCTTCTTCGCCTTCGGGAGCCAGAGGAGCGCGTGCCCGGCGCGCGGTGACGGCGACAGCTTCGGCTTGAGTTCGGTCCAAGATTTCTTCGCGGCGTTGTACGCCCACGTATCGGAAACGAGTTGGTCGAGTTGATCGCCGCCGAAGAGGAGCGTGAGCTTGTTGACGGGGTCGTACACCAACCGGGAGTTCGCGCGCTGCGGCGGTTCACTCACGACCTTCACCTGTTCCCAGAGTCGCGGTTCGGGCGCGAACGTCCAGGTGCCGGGGTCGCCGCGTGCGGTCGGGATGTTCCCGCCGCCGAAGAGGACGAACGCCTTCGCGTCGCGGTCGTAGCACATGGACGACCACAGCAGCACCCCGCCGAGCGTCCCCTCCGGCCCGGTCTTGCGGCGCAGGTCGGACCACTCCCGCGCCTTCGGGTCGTACTTGAACGTGGCGTTGCCGGCGAGGAAGTAGAACGCCTTCGTGTCGGGGTCGTAGTCGTACTTGCCGCCGAGGGAGAAGGTGCCGTACACGCTCCAGTTCGGGCGGGTGTTGCCGTCGGCGTCGGCGAACCCCCACGTCTCGCCCTTCCAGCCGGGCGCGGTGACCGGGCCGGATTCGCCGCCCCACTTCGCCCCGAACTCCGGCAGTTCGTTCCGCCACTTCGCGTCTTGTGTCGGCGTGATGGAGAGCACGTCGTAGGGTCGCGGCTTCTTGTAGTTGGCGGAGTCGGTACGCCCGCCGAGGACGAAGAACCGCTTGAGGTCGGGCGAATAGCCGAGCGGCACGTCCCAGCGGCGGCCCTCGATCGCCCCGCCTTCGATCTTCACCCAAACGTTCGGCTCTGCGGCCACGAGCGGAGCGACGAGCAGTAGAGCAGCGGAAACGGAGAGGATTCGGAGCATGGTGAGCGCGGGGTTAAGAAACGGAGGTTGCGTGCGGAGTGCCGAGGGAGCATCCTACCCGAAGAAGGATGCCGGTGGCGAAGAGGAATCACCAACGCGTGCATGGGCGAAGATGCGTCGCGCGAGTTCGGCGCGATGCCGATCCTCGCGGACGCGCTTCAAGACGCCGGGTGCGACAACC
>JAYUBA010000585.1:0-1808 GCA_043741075.1 Frigoriglobus sp. | reverse complement strand
GGCACCCGTGAGGGTGCCGGTAGCCCGAGAACACCGGCACTCTTACGAGTGCCGCTCGCCTGAAAACACTGCAATGCCAAAATCTACAGGCACACCCTTCAGTCGGTGATCGCGAACGACGCCAGGAAGGCGTCCGCCTCCTTGCCCGTGACGAACTCCTTCTCGCCGAACACGTACACCTGGTACATGCGGCTCCCGACCAGCACCACGGTGCCGCGCAGGTTCCACATATCGCGCTCGGCGGTGATCTCGCGGGCCGGGTACTTCTTCGGCCCGAACGTCGTCGCGCCGGACTTGGTCACCGTCGCCTTGAAGTTCTCCTTCAGCCCGGCCTCGCTGCTCGCCAGCACCTGCTCCGGCGTGGGCGCCTTCAGCTTCTCCGCCGGCAGGTCGCAGTACGTGACCATGAACCCGCCCTTGCCCTTCTCGAAGTCCGCGAGGATCACCTGGAGCGTCAGTCCGCCGGCCGTCTTGGCCTGCGCCGCCGTGGGGGTCGGGAACTTCGCCGTGAACTTCCCGTCCTTCTCGTACCGCTTGTCGTCCTGGGCCGTCAGCCCGGCCGCGCAGCCCGCCAGCACCGCGACCGCGAGAATCGTCCGCATCACACGTCTCCTTATTTGGTCAGCTCGAAAGATTCGAGGAACGCAGTCGCGTCCTTACCGTTGGCGAACTCCGCCGTGCCGATCGCGACCACTTGGTATACGCGATTGTTTCGGATGACGACGCGGAACTTGATCCGCTGCTTGCCCTTGTCCTTGTCTACCGTGAACTCGCGGCCGGGCCACTTGTCCGCGCCGAACTGGATGGTCTTCTCGTCGCCCACCAACTTCCCGTCGCGGCCCTTCACGTTATCGCGGATGCCGTCGAGGAGCGTCGCGAGCTGGTCGGGCTTGGTCGCGGCCTCCGGGAAGTCGGTGTAGCTCACCATGAACGCGCTGCCGTCGGCGTTCGCGTAAATGGCGACGGTCACCTTCAGGTCGCCGACCGCGGACTTCGCCGTCGGCTCGGTCACCTTCGGCGCGCCGGGGAACTTGATCCTGAACCCGCCCTCGTCGGAGGTGAAGCCGCCCGGTTGAGCGACTCCCGCACCCGCGAACGCGACCAGCGCGTAGCCGACGACCGCCGCTCTCATGCGCGAACTCCTACTTCGTGATCTCGAACGACGCGATGAACTTGTCCGCGGACGCCGAGGTCACCACGTCCTTCGATCCCTGGATCATCACCTGGTACAGTCGGTTGCCGGCGATCACGGCGCGGTTGCGGAGGTAGCCGCTCGGCGTCTCGATGAGCAGGTCGCGGCCGGGGTACTTCTCCGCCCCGACGGTGATCTCCTTGTCCTCGATCACCTTCCCGTTCGGCCCCTTGTTGCCGTCGCGGACCTTCTCCCGTCGCGGCCCGGCGGGCTTCTTCGCGACCTCGTCGGTCGCGTCCACGTAGCTCACCATGAACACCGTGTCGCCCTTCAGTTCCACCATGTCGAGAGTGAGCTTCAGGGTGTCTTTACCCGCCTGGATGTCGGTCGTCTCCGACTTCACCTCACCGGGGAACAGCGCCTTGTAGCGCCCTGTAGCCGACGCGTGCGGCTTGAAGTCCTGGCCCGCCGCGACGCCCGCGAACGCGACTACCAACCCGATCAGCGCGAACATCCGTGCCCGCATGGGGAAACCCTCCGTGGAATGCGAAAGCTCTTCAAGCGTATCCGAACGGCCGGACCGCGACAAGACACACCGATGCCGGGTAGTGGTACAGTTTGGAGTTTTCGTGCCTGAAACAGCAGGGCCGCAGAGGCCAAACTGTACCACTACCCG
>JAYUBA010000584.1:0-6153 GCA_043741075.1 Frigoriglobus sp. | reverse complement strand
ATTGACGTTCGCCAATCATACCAAGTTACCAGTGACCGCTTACGACTACAAGTGAAACACGCAGGGGTGTCCCTATTTCACTTCAAGGATGTCCTTGTACTGCGGCTCCAGGCTGCGCCACAGATACCAGCTCGCGACGCTGCGGTACGGCCCCCACGGCCTCGCGACCTTCATCAGCCGCGCCGCGTCCGGCAACTTCCGCATCCGGAAGTGCGTCTGCACCGCGACCCGGATGCCGTAATCCCCGACCGGCCACACGTCGGGGCGTCCCAAACCGAAGAGCAGGAACATGTCGGCCGTCCACGGGCCGATGCCCTTGATCGCGACGAGTTGTTCGCGGATGGCTTCGTCTTCGAGGGTCGGAATGTTCGGCAGCAGATCGGGGTTGGCTGTCACGTGGTCGATCACCGCACGGAGCGCCCGCTGCTTCGGCCCGGAGACGCCGCACGCCCGGTAGTCCGCCTCGGCGAACGCCGCGAGCTTCGCCAGCGGCACGGCGTCGTCCCGCTGCCACATGGCCATCACCGTCCCGTCGGCCGGGTGCGGCCCGCACGGCGGGTCGTTCACCGTCGCGACCAGCCGCGTGAAGATCGACGCCGCGGCCTTCGTGGAGATCTGCTGCCCGATCACGCACCGCACCAGCAGCGTGAACGGGTCGTCGGGCTTCGCCGCGAGCGTACACCGCCCGACGCGCGCGACGATCCGGTTCATCACCGGGCAGTTGTCCGACAGGTGCCGCCGGACCTTCTTGTAGAATGGTGTGGACATGCGAATAGTATAGCGCACCGGACGCTCGTAGGACAGGCTTCCAGCCTGTCCACACCTTTCAGGACAGGCTGGAAGCCTGTCCTACGAGTACTTGAGCAACTCGGCCACGGCGGCGTCGGCCACGCACTTGCCGCGGCGCGTCAGCCGCACGGCCGCGCCGTCGTCGGTGGTGACATCGTTCGCGAACAGCAGCGCCAGTGCCGCAGGCGCGAGGTCGTCCAACGCGAAGCCGGTTTGGTCGAGGAAGCGGGGGCGGTCGATCCCGTCGGCGCGGCGGAGTTGCGTCGCCATCGTCTCGAACGCCCGCGCCCGCGGCAAAAGTTCCTCGCGCTGGAACGCGGGCGGGTCGCCGGCCAGCGCCTTGCGGATGTAGAGCTTCGTGTCGCGGACGTTCAGCTCGCGCACGCCGTTCACGTACCGCGCGGCGCCCACCCCGAAGCCGTAGTACGCCTCGTTCGCCCAGTACCGCTCGTTGTGCCGGCATCGGAAGCCCGGTCGCGCGAAGTTGGAAATCTCGTAGTGCTCGAAGCCGGCCGCCGCGAGCCGGTCCATCGCGTGTTCGTACATCGCGAGTTCGTCGTCCTCGGTCATCGGTTCGAGCGCGCCGCGACCGCGACGCTTCCACAGCGGCGTTCCCTTCTCGTACGTGAGGCCGTAGGTGGAGACGTGCTGCGGGGCGAACGCGAGGGCCGCGTCGAGGTCGGAGGCCCAGCCCGCGGGCGTGGAACCCGGCGCGCCGAAGATGAGGTCGAACGACACGGTCGGGATGTGCTTCCGCACCGCTTCCACCGCGCGCGGGATGTGTTCCGGCGCGTGCCGGCGGTCGAGCGCCGCGAGCGCCTGCGGCTGGAACGACTGCACCCCAATGCTGACCCGGTTCACGCCGAACGCGGCCAGCACCGCGGCCTTCTCCTCGGTGAGCGTGTCGGGGTTCGATTCGACGGAAAACTCCGGGGCAGTGGGCGATGGGCGGTCAGTTTTTGCTTTGACCTCCCCCCCGGAGGGGGAGGTCGCCGCGCAGCGGCGGGGGGGGGGGGTCGCGTCGCCCCCCCCGCGAAGCGATCCCGCGCGCCCGTCGCTCAGCGCCCCCCCACCCGGCGCCGAAGCGCCGCCGACCTCCCCCTCCAGGGGGGAGGTCAAAGAAAAGACTGCCGGCACGAGCGGCAGCCACCGCGTGACCGCTTCCAGTAGCCGCCCCAACTGGTCGGCGGAAAGGTGCGTGGGCGTGCCGCCGCCGATGAACAGGCTTTCGACCGGGCGCGGGGTGCAGAGCGTCGCCAGTTCGGTCGCGACCGCTTCGACGTACAGGTCGATCAGGTGATCGTTGCCCGCGGTCACGGCGAAGTCGCAGTAGCCGCAGTGGTGCGCGCAGAACGGGACGTGGATGTACGCGGTGCGCGGGTCGAGCCACGGTGGGGAAGAGTTCATAGTGAGCAAGTGAGCCGTGGGCAGTCAAGTGCCAGGCAACATCCGTTGCCCGCTCTTAACTGCCCACGGCTCACTCTACACGGCCCACGGTTCCTACGGGAAGAGGAACGCCCCGCCGGTGAGGACGGCCCCTTCGACCACGGAACCGGTCAGCGTCAGGCCCGGCGGGTACAGGTAGTACGGGCTGGGGCTGCCGGGCAGGCACTTGCCGGCGCTGGTGCCCCAGAACCCGTACACGCACCCGGAGGCGACGTTGTGCGGTAACGACAGCACGTCCCGATAGAAGTACGCGGCCGAGACGAGCGTTTGCAGCGGGCCGAAGTCCCACCCGGACCGCTCGGCGTTCTTCTCCTCGAAGAGCAGCCGCCGGTGAACCACGTACCCCGGCTCGATGATGACCTTGCGCGGCTCGTAGGCCAACGTCTTCGGCTGATAGGGCACGCCCGGCGGGCTGATGACCGGGAGCGGCGGGAACCGCATCGTTCGCGGGTTCTGCAGCTTCACCAGCTCGGCCGGGGTCTTCCGTTCCTTCGGATCCTTCTTCTCGTTCAGTTCGAGCAAGTCCTGGATGACGCGGTCGATGATCGCCTTCTCCAACTGCGCGTCGTCGTACACCGTGAAGATCTTATCCCGCGGCGGAAGTTGAATCGCGCTCGGCCCGCCCGGCGGGTCCTTGAGTTCCTGCTTCAGCGACTTGGACTCCGGCGGGGCGACCGGGTCGTCCGGCTTCGGGTCGGGCTGTGCGCGGTACGCGGCCGGTGTTGCCGGCGAGACGACCACCGCCGGCGGCGTGAGCGGGCGGTCCGGCGGCAGGTAGCGCGACGGCGGGGGCGGTGGCGGGAGCGTCGCGGCGGGGGCGTCGGGGACGGGCACCGGCGCGCGAGCGGGCGCTTCCAATCGAGCCACGCCGCCGGCGGTCGCGTCGGCGGCACCGGTCGCGGTGAGCGCGTCGGCGGGCTTCTGGAAGTACATGACCTTGCCCCCGGACCCGCCGCCCGGCAGCGTGCCCGGTGCGGCGGTCGGCCGCTCGGCCGCCGGGGGCGGCGTCCGCGGGCGGTAGCCCGGCGGGAGCGGGAGGCCGCCCGGCTGCTGAACGCCGGCCGGCGGGTAGTTGGGCGGGTTCCCCGGCGGCTGCGCCAGCGCCGGGGTGGCGACCAGCGCCACGAGCGCGGCCAGTTTAGCCGCCAGCGTCGCCGGCGTGGTCCGCCGAGCTGTAGTTCGGCGCTTCCTGCGTGATAGCAATGTCATGCGGGTGGCTCTCCTGCACACTCGCCGCGGTCACCTGAATGAACCGGGCCTTGGTCCGCAACTCGTCCAGCGTCTTACACCCACAGTACCCCATGCCGGCGCGAACGCCGCCGACCAGTTGGTACACGTACGGGGACAGGTGGCCTTTGAACGGCACCCGCCCCTCGACCCCTTCGGGCACCAGCTTCCCGTTCGACGGCACCGGCGACCCGGACCCGCCGCCCTGCTGGTAGCGGTCGGCGCTGCCGGCCACCATCGCCCCGAGCGACCCCATCCCGCGGTACTGCTTGAACGACCGCCCGCGGTAGAGGATCAACTGGCCGGGGCTTTCGGCCAGTCCGGCGAACAGGCCGCCGATCATCACCGTGTACGCCCCGGCGGCGAGCGCCTTCGTGATGTCGCCGCTGTACCGGATGCCGCCGTCGGCGATGACCGGGATGCCGGTTCCGGCCAGGCCCCGTACCACGTTCGCGATGGCCGACATCTGCGGCACGCCCACGCCCGACACGATCCGCGTCGTGCAAATCGAGTTATGCACCACCGCGTTGTTCGCGATGAAACTGTGTGTCGGGCAGTCCACCTCGATGTCGTACACCGGCACCGCCAACCCGGTCTCGCGCCGGCCGAGCGGCTTCACCACCTGGAATGCCCCCATGTGCCGCTTCAGGTGGCTCACGTTCAGCCGCGACCGGTAGCTCTCACGACAGTCGGCGACACCGACACCCTTCAGCCCGCCCGCGGTCGCCGTCTCAGTGTCCGAGTTCGGGAAACTCCCCTTCACCAGGAAGCACAGCACGTTAAACAGTTCGACCAGTGCCGCCGCAGTGTTGTGGAAGCCGATGCGCCCGTCGGCCGCGACGTAGCCGTCGCTATCCACCAACCCGTCGAACATCCCGCGGAGGTACTCGGCGTTCCCGCACAGGTACTTGTCCGGCAGGTGCTTCTCATGCCTCTTGCCGCACTCGGCCAGGAGCCGTGCCCACTGGAGCGAGTACAGGTTGACCGTGTCCACCTTCTCGCCCGGCACCACCTTCGGCGTCACGCCGGTGACCGCCTCGACCGCCCGCACCAGCTTCGCCGTGACCTCGGACTCGTTCGTTCCGAAGTACCACGACACGCGGCCGATGTCGGAGTTCCGCACCCGGTTCAGGAACGCGTGCCCGTCGCCGAGGAAGGTTCCGAGCAGATAGCCGAAGTCGTAACTCTCGCGAATCTCGGTCGTGTACCGTTCGAGTTTCGCCTTTCGGATCGCGAATTCGCCCAGGTCGATCCGCAGTTCGGCCGGCATCTCGAAGGCAATCCACCTCGGCAGAAGCACCACGTCGCGGTCGAGCGTGCCCACTTCTTTCCACTTCAGCTTCGCGGCCCCGGTCTTCGTCGGCTTCGCCAGTACCGCGGCATAACCCTTGTTCGCGATTGTGGCCCGCGTACTCGTGTTCAAATCACCGACGTAGTACCGGTGGTCCGGGGTGGCGAGCGTCTCGCGGAACGACGCCGTGTGCCGGACGGCGATCACCTCGCGGACGCCGGTACACCACGCCTTCACCACCGCCACCGGCTCGCCGTTCATGTTAATGACGCGGTCGCCGGCCTTCACCTCTTCGATGTTCCGGTACGTCCCGTTCGCCATCAGCACGCGGGTGCCGGCCGCGAAGCACCCCGGCCCGATGCCCGCCTTCACGCCGTCGGCACCGGCGTCGGCCAGCGCCCGCGCGCCCTCGACGGTGGCCACGTTGCCGGCGATCACGTCGATCGCGTGCCGCCTCTTCAGCTCGCGCACGGTCTCGATCACGTTCCGGCTGTGGCCGTGGGCCGAATCGACCACCAGCACGTCCACCCCGGCCGCGATCAGCGACGCGGCCCGCTCGAAGTCGTGAACCCCGATCGCGGCACCGACCTTCAGCCGCCCCCGCGCGTCCTTGCACGCGTGCGGGAACTTCTGCGTCTTGTCGATGTCCTTGATCGTGATCAACCCCTTCAGTCTGTATTGATCGTCCACCAGAAGCAGCTTCTCCACCTTATTTCGGGTGAGCAGCTTTTCGGCCGCGTCGAGCGTGGTGTTCTCCGGGGCGACGACGAGGTTCTTCTTCGTCATCACCTCTTCGAGCTTCTGCCCGTTGTCGTCGAGGAACTTGAGGTCGCGGCGGGTGAGGATGCCCTTCAGGATGCCGTCCACGGTGATCGGCACGCCGCTGATGTGGTGGTCCTCCATGATCTGGCGGGCGTGGCCGACGGTGTCGTCCGGGGGGAGCGTGATCGGGTCGGTGATGATCCCGTTCTCGCTCCGCTTCACCTTGTCCACTTCGCGCGTCTGGAGCGCGACGTTGAGGTTCTTGTGGATGATCCCGATGCCGCCCTCTTGCGCGAGGGCGATGGCGAGTTCGCTCTCGGTGACGGTGTCCATCGGGCTGGAGACGATCGGGATGTTGAGCCGCACGTTCCGGGTGAGTTGGGTGCGCACGTCGGTGTCCTTCGGCACCAGGTCGCTGTACCCCGGTTCCAGCAGAACGTCGTCGAACGTGATTCCCTGATACGCGATGCGGTCCTGCATGGCGGCTCCGGTGCGGGGTGGGGTGGATTCGGGATTATAGGGAGCGGGGGCGAACCGCGTCGATGGGAACTCCGACGGCGGCAGAAAAGGCGAACCCGGAGCGTGAGCGACGGGGTGACCCTCCGCGCCACAGGCCGCGCTTCGGTCACCCCGTCGCT
>JAYUBA010000583.1:0-1811 GCA_043741075.1 Frigoriglobus sp. | reverse complement strand
CTGTGTCTGGGGCTGGCCTTCGGGTTAGCGAGTGCGGGGTGCAAGAAGACGGTGAGTACGGGTGGAAACGCCCCCCCGCCGGACGGACCGGGCGGACCAGGCGGACCGGGCGGACCGGGCGGACCAGGCGGCCCGTCGGGCAGCAATCTGTCCCCCCAGGAGGTGCTCGCTAAACTGCCCGGCGGGGACGAGTTCGCCGCTGGTAAGAAGGTGTATGCGGACAACAACTGCGCCCGCTGCCACAAGCTCGGCGAGACCGGCGGGGGCATGATGGGCGGCCCGCCGGGGATGGGCGGCCCGCCGGGACCGGACTTGACCAAAGTCGGGGCCGCGCCGGAGTACACCCAGGAGTGGCTGGCCGAACACATTCGCGATCCGAAGAAGCACAAGCCGCAATCGAAGATGCCGGCGTTCGGGGCGGACAAAATCAGCGACGCGGATCTGAACCACCTGGCCGCTTACCTCGCGGGCCGCAAGTAGATCGCTCGCCCGGAGCACAGGGGAGCAGGGTGGAGTTGGGTGCGGGTATTCCGGTCGGGCCGGGTTTGCGTGCGGGGCGAACGCGCTCTATGCATTGGTAGCGAACGGCCGGGCGAGTTTTGGTCACCCGGCCGGGGGCGTGCGTCGGCGCGTTCCGCGGCGCCACACCTTTCTTCCTCGAAAGGGCAAACCCGTCGCGAGGCGGGGGCGCAAAGCCACGGGCCTTCGGCGTCTCCCCAGACACAACGGCCGAAGGTCGCCTGGTTGCCGAAGGGAATGGGCGGTGAATACCTGTCCATCCCTGGGGCGCGCGTCGGGTCACACCGGCGGACGCCCTCCCCGTCGCGGGACTCGGGTCACTCCGATGCCGCCGACGCACACCCCGCTATTTCGACGCACATCGCTCGCGCGCGACTAACCGGTTGGCGAGCCGCGGGGTTTATCCCCGCGGGGTATCGAGATGAATCGCACGGCCGGGGCAAACTCGGCCGCTCGCCAAGACGCGGCGCGCCCCATATCACGTCAGAATAGCCTTCCGAAACCTCTACCGGAGCCGTGGCATGAACTCGCTCCTCCTCTCGTTTGCGCTACTCGCGCCTTCTCAACCTCCGAAGGCCGACCCGAATGACGTGGGCGTGCTGCCCGTCGGCGCGGGCGGCAAGCCGCTCAACCTCGACTTCGAGACGGGCGACCTGAAGGACTGGACCGCGACCGGCGACGCCTTCAAGAGCCAGCCGATCAAGGGCGACACGGTGTTCGCGCGGCGCAGCGACAACCGCAGCCGGCACCAGGGGCAGTTCTGGATCGGCGGGTTCGAGAAGCTCGGCGACAAGCCCACCGGCACGCTCACCAGCGTGCCCTTTAAGGTGACGCACGCGTGGGCCAGCTTCCTCGTCGGCGGCGGGCCGCACACGCTCGAAACGTGCGTCGAGATCGTCAGCGGGAAGGAAGTCATCTTCCGCGCCTCCGGCTCGGAAGATGAGGACATGCGCCGCGTGGTGATCGACCTCGCGAAGGTCAAGGACAAGGACATCTTCATCCGCATCGTCGATCAGCACACCGGGCACTGGGGGCACATCAACTTCGACGACTTCCGGTTCCACGAGAAGAAGCCCAGCTTTCCAGCCCAGGGGAAGCCTTCCCTGGGCGTTGCTGACACTTATCAACATGCAGGGTTGAAGCCAGAGGAAGCAGCCAGGGCGATGACCGTCCCGCCAGGGTTTAACGTCACAGTGTTCGCGGGCGAGCCGGACGTGCATCAGCCGATCGCGTTCTGTATCGACCACCGCGGCCGGTTGTGGGTCGCGGAAGCCTATGTGTACCCGAAGCGG
>JAYUBA010000582.1:0-1812 GCA_043741075.1 Frigoriglobus sp. | reverse complement strand
CCCGCCCCAGAAGAGCCGCCGCAACCGGTGCTGCGGACGCTCGCGCCGCTGCTCCGTGGCCTCGAGCGCCAGGTGCGCGCGTGGCTCGACACCCGCCGCCGGTTTCCACTCTCGATGCTTCAACGCGCCGAATTGGAAGGGCTGGCCGACGACCTTCGCCGACAGGGCGACACGCTCGATGTCGAGAAGCCGCTGCTCGTCGTCATGCTCATGGGCGGCACCGGGGTCGGCAAATCCACGCTGCTGAACGCGCTCGCGGGCGGGCCGATCGCGCAGGCGTCGTTCACGCGGCCCACCACGCGCGACCCGGTCGTGTACTTCCACCACTCCGTGAAGTCCGAGCGCCTCGACCCGGCATTGCGCCTGTGCCGGCTCGTTCAACACGACCGCATCGGGCTGGAACAGAAGGTCATCGTCGATACGCCGGACATCGACTCGAACGACCTCACCAACCGCGACAAGCTGCTCGCGCTCCTGCCGGTCGCGGACATCGTGCTGTACGTCGGGTCACAGGAGAAGTACCACGACCGGCTCGGCTGGGACCTGTTCAAGGAGCAGCGGCGGCGGCGGGCGTTCGCGTTCGTGCTGAACAAGTGGGACCGGTGCGTCACCGGCGAGAGCGGCCTTCAGCCGGACGAGGACCTGCTCGGCGACCTCAAGGCCGAAGGCTTCGAGAACCCCCTGCTCTTCCGCACGACGGCGCAACTGTGGCTCGACGCGGCGAAGGCGCACGGCGGGAGCGGCGTCCCGCCCAAGCCGCCCGACCTGCCCGACGGCGAGCAGTTCGGGTTGCTCCGCAACTGGCTCGAACTCGGACTCACGCGGCTCGAAATCGAAGCCGTTAAGGCCCGCGGCGTCGGGCAACTGTTGTCGCAGATCACCCGCGTCGCCGACGGCGTGCGGCCCCCGGACCTGACCGCCGAGGGCGAGAAGGTGAAGGCCGCGTGGGAGAAGACGCTCGCCGAGGAAGCCGACGTGCAGGCGGACGTGCTGGTCGGCACGCTGGAGCCGTACCAGACGGAAGTGGAGCACCACTTCAGCGTGGAAGACCAGTCGCGGTTCCGCGGGCTGATGGCCGCGTACCTGCGCCTCACGACGCGCCTCCGCTACGCCGGTAGTAGTCTGCGCGACAAACTCCCGCTCGCCGGGCTGAAGGGCAAGTTGCTCGGCGGGCGCGTCGATACCCCGGTGGAGTGGAACCTCGGCGCGTTCGTGCAGGAGTGCGCCCGCACCGCCGGCGAGCGCGTCCTGGACCAGCGCACGACCGCGCTCATCAACCGGTTGCTCGTCGAGGGCGACGCGAAGGGCTTCCCGCTCACGCTGCTCAGCGACCCGACGACCGCCGCGGGCCGGCTCGACTGGCGCGAGAAAATGACGCGCGCGGTCATCGCGGCGCTGGCCGAAGTGGAGCGCCGGGCCACGCACCCGACCGGCTGGCGGAAGGTGCTTCGCGGCACGCTCGGCGCGTTCGCGAACACGCTGCCGGAGGTCGCGCTCGTCGCCACCGCGGGGTATCTGCTGTGGAACTTCTTCGTGCGGGGCGAAGTGCCGGTCCTGTTCCAGATGTCGCTGGTGGTGCTGATCCCGCTGCTGGTCATCGTCGTGTTCCACCTGCTCATCGTGACGCTGCTGCCGGTGCGGTGGCCGGCGATCCGCAGCGAGTTCCGCACGCGCCTCGGCACCGGGACGGCCGCGGAACTGGGCCGGGCGTATCTCGCCATTCCGGGCGAGGTGGCCGCCGCCATCCGCGAGGAGCGGAAGCAGGTGGACGCGCTGGTCGCCGAGGCGGAGCAGGTGAGCGACTGGCTGGCC
>JAYUBA010000581.1:0-1812 GCA_043741075.1 Frigoriglobus sp. | reverse complement strand
AAGCCGACCGCGACGACCTCCCCCTCAAGGGGGGAGGTCAGGACCGGAGCAGGCGGAAGGTTACCTCTCAGCACGACCGGCGATTGTCCCGGTTCGGCATACAACGCTGGGTGGGCGCGCCGGTCGCGCCCGCCGTGGCGAAGTCCGAACGGCGACCGCGATGACCACCCCGCCCGACCGGTATCACGCGCTGGACAGCCTCCGCGGGTTCGCCATGCTCCTCGGCGTGGTGCTCCACGCGGCCATCTCGTTCATGGCCAACCCGCCCGCGTTCTGGTCGGTGCGCGACAACGACCCGTCCCCCGTCGCCGACCTGATTCTGTTCGCCGTCCACGACTTCCGGATGCAGTTGTTCTTCCTGCTCGCCGGGTTCTTCGGCTGCATGCTCTACCTGAAGTACGGCGCCCTCGGCGCGGCCGTCCACCGCGTGAAGCGGGTGGCGGTGCCGTTCGCGCTCGCGCTCGTCTTCATCGTGCCCACGCTGATGGCCGTGTTCCTGTACGCCGAACTCGACAACGTGCGGACGCAGGGCATCTCGGCGAAGCCGACGATGGGGCGCGAGTACGCCGCGGACCTCATCGCCGCGAACCCGGACAAGTCGAACGCCGCGATCATCGCGGACCGGTTCGCGAGCGGCGAAGTGACGACGCGGTTGCTCCTCGGGCACCTGTGGTTCCTGTACTACCTGCTCTACCTGTACGCCGCGGCGCTGCTCGCCGCCCCGCTCGCCGGGCGGCTCTCCGGCACGCGCGTCCTCGCGCGCCTCGACGGCGCGTTCCGCCGCGTGGTGGAAGGGCGGCTGCGGGTGCCGGTGCCGGCGCTGTTCACGCTGCCGGTGCTGCTCGCGATGGAGTCGCCTATCGCGGACACGCCGCTACGGTGGGTGCCGGAGTGGCGCATCCTCCTCTATTACTCCGGGTTCTTCGCGTTCGGGTGGATGCTATACCGGCACCGCGATCTCGTCCCGTCGTTCGGGCGCGGGTGGAAGGTGAACCTCGCGGTCGCGAACGCCGCGGTGCTGCCGGTCGCGCTCGCGCTGACGATTGCGGTGGTGGAGGCGGAGAGGTGGGGAGATGACGTGTTCGCGCTGCGGTTCGGCGCGTTCGCGGCGCAGGCGGTGTATACGTGGCTGATGATCGTGGGGTTGTGGGGCGCGTTCCTGCGCCACTTCGCGCGCGAGTCGCCGACGGTGCGGTATCTGGCGGACGCGTCGTACTGGTGCTACCTCGCGAGCATCACGCCGACGGTGGCGTTCCAGTTCGCGGTGAAGGACTGGCCGCTGCCGGGGCCGGTGAAGTGGGCGCTGGTGACGGTCGCGACGCTGGCGGTGCTGCTGGCGAGCTACGAGTGGTGCGTGCGGTACACGTTCGTGGGCGCGATCCTGAACGGGCGGAAGTACCGGACGCGTGACCGCCCGGAGCGGGGGGCGTAAGCCCCCTGTGGGTTCGCGACGCGCTGTGAGGGGCGGAAGCCCCCTGTGCGTAGCCCAACTCACAAAGCATCGCGAATGCACAGGGGGCTTACGCCCCCCGCTCAGAAGACGAGCTTTCACTCCGCCTTCGGCTTCTCTTCCTTCTTCTCGGCGGGGGCCGGCGGCGCGAGGCCGAGCGCCCTGTTCACCGTTTCGAGCAACCGCTCCATCGCGAACGGCTTGCGGATGTAATCGACGACCCCGAGGTACTCCGCGTACACCTTGTGCCGGCTGCCCTCGTTGGCCGTGACCATGATGATCGGCGGCGCGTCGCCCTTGTCCTTGAAGTGTTCGAGCACCGGGTACCCGCCCATGCGGGGCATCATCATGTCGAGGATGAC
>JAYUBA010000580.1:0-1813 GCA_043741075.1 Frigoriglobus sp. | reverse complement strand
TATTAGGCCTTAAACAAGTGAATCCCAGCTTGTCCCACGGGTCTGATCCCTCTGGTGCGCCCTTTTCCCTTTGCTAATCCCTTTTCCGATCCCGAGCTGAGTGGGACTGGTCTATAACACGCGGCGTCCGGCTGGCATGAGCGGGGTTCCTGACATCCCAATCACCCGGCACGGACGCCGCGATGCACGACTTGACCCGCTTGGCTCTCGCCTTGTCCACCCTGACCCAAGTCGCGGCCGCCCTGCGCGAACTCGACGATCTCGCGGCCGAGAGCCGGTCGTCCTTCGCGACGATCATCGTCGAGTTCTTCGCGAGCGGGCCGTCGCCCTCTTCGGCATTCGACTTCGAAACCCGCATCGCCATGGCGGTTCGCGAACTCGGTCGTCGGGTGGTCGAACGCGTTTACAACCGGCTCGAAGGGGAAGGCCTGAATTTGCCGGCGAAGATCCGCGTCGACGGCGAGGACTACCGCCGGTCGAATGAGAAGACGCCCCATCGCCACGTCGCCACGCTGCTGGGAACCATCACGCTCTGGCGGCACGGCTACCGCCCGTCGCACCGCGCCTCGGCCGAGTCGACGCTCTTCCCGCTCGAAGTCTCTTTGGGTCTCGTCGGCGGCGCCACGCCGGCGTTGGCCGAAGCGGCCGGTCGCTATTTGGCCGAGGGCGGGGCGACGCAGCGGACGGCGCTCGACCGCTTGAAGTCGCACCACGGCGTCTGCTGGGGGGCCGAGCGGTTGCGGAGCGTGTCGGCCGAGGTGGCGCGGTCGATGGCCTCGGTCCGCCACGAATTGCAGGTCGAACGGGTGGTCGAGCTACTGCGACAAGCCGATGTCAGTCGCGGTGCGACCAAGCCGGTGCTCAGCGTCGGCCGCGACGGCATTACGCTGCGCGAATCCCGGTACCGCTTCTACGAGGTGGCCGCCGTCGGCACGGTGACCGTCTACGACCGGTCCGGGACGAGGCTCGGGACCGTCTACTTGGCGGCGGTGCCGGAGTCCTGTCAACCGACGATGAATCGGCAGTTGACCGCGCTGATCGAAGGCGTGCTGACGGCGTGGGACGGCCCGCTGCCGCGGTTGGCTTACGTCACCGATGCGGGGATCACCGAGTCGGCGTACTACCGCCGCGTGCTGCGGCCGATGCGGCACCCGCTCACCAAAAAGAAGCTCGCTTGGTGGCGCGTCGTCGATTTCTACCACGCGGCCCAACGCCTGTGGACGATGGCGTCGGCGCTGTTCGGGACGGACGCGCGGGCCGGCGCCGCGTGGGCCAAACGGATGGCGAAGCTGTTGAAGAAGCCGAACGGCCCGTCCCGCGTGCTGCACTCGGCGGGACAATTGAAAGCGCGGCGGAGACTGCCGAAGTCGCGCGAGAAGGAGTTCCGGACGGCGTCCAACTACATCCGCGAACGGACCCGGTTCCTGCGGTACGCCGAGTACGCTCGGGTGAAGATCCCACTCGGCAGTGGCGTCACGGAGGCCGCCTGCAAAACCGTGGTCGCGCAGAGGCTGAAACTCTCGGGGATGCGCTGGACGAAAGCGGGCGCGGAAGTGATCTTGGACCTGCGGGTGATGCCGCTCAGCGGCCTCTGGACAAAGGCCTACCGGAGGATCTTAAACGAGCGATCCGACCGCATCTGCCGAGAATCGATGGGAATCGCCGCGTAAACGACGCGGGGGAGAGATTACACCCCCTGGGAACTCTTTGCCGACTTCTACGTGCGGATCAAACCGGACCCGAAGAAGGGCGAATTCTGGCTGACGTCCGGACGCATCAACGAAACTTGGCAGTCCGGCTTCGACGACCTCCG
>JAYUBA010000579.1:0-6176 GCA_043741075.1 Frigoriglobus sp. | reverse complement strand
CAGGTGAACCGCCTCCGCGACGCGGTCAAGCAGCGCGAGCGGAGCATCACCGAGCAGTTGAAGCGCCTGCCGCCGGAGAAGTGAGCGCTCCCTGAGCGGGGGGCGTAAGCCCCCTGTGCGTCACACATCTTCCGACCCACAGGGGGCTTACGCCACATCTTCCGACCCACAGGGGGCTTACGCCCCCCTCAGGGGAGAAGTCCAACCCGCGTTGACACCGCCGCTCGCCGCGGGTACTTCCGCCGCATGGTCACGTCGCGCAACCGCGCCGCCCGCTGGGCGGTCACGGCCGGCTTACTCCTGCTCGCAATCGCGGTGGCGGTCGGGTGCCAGCCGCGGCGCAGCTCGGACCGGTCGCCCAAACACCGCGCGCTCGCGTCCGCCGACGGCCCGGCCGTCGTGCCGCCGGGCGTCGTGCTGGCGTCGCCGGCCGACCTGGTGGTGGGGCTGCGGCCCCCGCAACACGTCCTCGCGCTGTCCAGCGGCGGGCTGTACGGGGCCTATTCCGCCGGCGTGCTCGACGGCTGGTCGGGCACCGGTACGCGGCCGGAGTTCGACGTGGTGACCGGGTCCAGTACCGGCGCGCTGATCGCCCCGTTCGCGTTCCTCGGCAGCGAGTACGACGCGCAGGCGATGAAGCTCTACACCGGCGTGCGGGCCGAAGACATCTTCCGCGTCCGCGCGTGGGTGACGATCCCGTTCCGCGACGCGCTCGCGACCTCCGCCCCGCTGCGGAAGCTCATCGAGGACCAGGTGACCGAGCCGCTGATGGAGCGGGTCGCGGAGGAACACCGCAAGGGCCGTCGGCTGTACGTCGGCACCACCGACCTGCACAGCAAGCGGGCGGTCATCTGGGACATGGGCGCGATCGCGTGCCGCCCGTGCCCGGAGGGGTGCACGCTGTTCCGCGACGTGCTGCTGGCGTCGGCGTCGGTGCCGGGCGTGTTCCCGCCGGTGCCGTTCGAGGTCGAGGTGGACGGCCGGCGCCGGACCGAACTGCATGTGGACGGCGCGATCACCGCCCCGCTGTTCATGCCGCCGGGGGTGTTCGCCACGGCCGCGGTCGCCGCCGGCCCGAACTTCAACGCCACCCCGCTGCCCGGCGCGCCGTGCTTCTACGCGGTCGTGGCCGGCAAGCTGTACCCGGACGCCGGGCCGGTGCGGCGGCGCGTGCTGCCGGTGCTCGCCGCCACCACCGGCGCGCTGCTGTACGCCCAGTGCCGGGCGGAACTGGCGAACATGTACTGGCAGTCGCGGCTGTCCGGGATGCGGTATCACATGATCGCGCTCCGCCAGGACGCGGAGATCGGCGCCGACTCGGCGGTGAGCTTCGATCCGGAGGTGATGAAGAAGCTGTACGCGGAGGGGCAGACGGACGGGAAGAGCGGGCCGCGGTGGATGTACATGCCGCCCGCGCTCAGCCCGTGCGACGGCGACTACGCCCGCGGCGGCCTCCGGCTCCGCACCATGCCCGACATCCCCCCCGCGGCCCCGTGAGGCGTGAAGCGGAATCAGGTTGAAGGAGCGTTCGCAGGCCGCGGTTTTGACCTCCCCCTCAAGGGGGGAGGTCAAAACCGAAGCAGTCGCGACCGCCGTTCGACACGACGTGCTTCACCCTTCCTGAACCGCGTGGCCCTCCGAGACGCGCGCCACGAACGCCCGCACCTGGCCGCGGAACCGCTGCACCAGTGACAACGCGGTGTCAACGCTCCCGACCACCGCGAACACGGTCGGCCCCCACGAGCTTTGGCCGACGCCGCGGACGCCACACTTTCGCACGTCGGCGATCAGCCCCGCAATCTCGGTAGACGCGTACGCGCCGCCCTGCGCCGCGGCGAACGGTTCGCCCGCCCGGCGGTTGAACTCGTGCAGCGCCTCGCCGAACGCGTCGAGGTCGCCGCGCGCCGCGGTCGGCACGAGCGCGGTTTCCGCCAGGTGCCGCAGCGCGTCCGGGTCGCCGCCGGACGCGGTGGCGAAGGCCCGGCGCTCGTCGTCGCCGTGCCAGTCGCTCGCGCCGGCGGGCGCGAACAGCACCACCCGCCACGCGTCGGGCAGCGCGACGTGTGCGAGCAGCGGCGAAACGCCCTCGCCCGCCGTCTTCCCCGCGTCCACCAGCAACCCGCCGCGGTCGAAGCCGTGGACGCCGATCGCGGAGCGCTCGCCGCGCCCGACGCGGGCCGCGAGGTCGCGCGCCGGCAGGTCGCGTTCGCCGCACGCGACCGCCAGCGCCTTCGCGACCGCGAGGCCGAGTTGCGTGCCGACGCCCAGCCCCGTGTGCTCCGCCGGGCACCGCTCGACCAGAACTTGAAACGGCCGGCGGCGCTCTTCCGGCACCGAGAGCATGAACCGCGCGGCGAACACCTGCGCGCGGCTGGCGAGCGGCCCCTCGAACTGCCACGCGTCCGCCGGCCGCACGGTGACGACCGCGCCCGGCTGATCGACCATCAGCCCGACGCCGCCGAACGCGCGTGCGCCCGCTTCCGCTTCGCCCGCGATCGGGACGCGGAACAGCCCGAAGTGCAGCCGGCTCGGCGCGACGACGCGGATCATCGGCCCGCCTCCGTGCTTCTGGCCCTCTCCCCTTGCGGGCGAGGGTGGCGAGGCTTGGCGAGCCGGGTGAGGGGTGAAACGTTAGCCCATTCGAGGTGCCACCCCTCACCCGTCGGCGAGGCGCCGCCACCCTCTCCCGCAAAGGGAGAGGGCCAAGACAGAGACCGGATCATAGGCCCGCCTCCACTTCGCGCAACCTGGTTTCGAGCAGGTCCATCGCGGCAAGCTCTTCCGGGCCGCCGGTCTTGCCGACGATCACGCGGAGCTTCGCGAACTCGGCCGCGACCTCCGCCAGCGGCAATAGGTGAAGTCGCGTCGCGAGGATGGCCGCTTCCACGACCGCGTGCTTCGCCCGGTTGAAGCCGAAGAAGTCGCGCACGCGGCCGGAATGCACCACTTCCGCTTCGATGGTCGCGCGCTCGTTGCTCGCGTCGATCGACTTCACCGCGAACTCGAAGAACCGGCAGCAGTCGGCGAGGACGAACCCGCGGACACGCGCGGCCGGGCGCACCGGCGGCATGATTACGGCTCCAATCGCGGCTTTAGCTAATAAGAGCGCGTCGTCGGTCACATGGAGCACGCCCTCACCGTGGCGGAGCAGGTTCTGGTAGGTGTTCGAGGTCGGGAACGGCCGCAGCGTGAACCGGGCGAAGTCGGCCGACACGCGCGGCCCCATCGGCGCGAGGTGCGGCGCGCCGTCGGCGTCGAGCGTCGTGACAAGCGATTCGAGGATCATGTGCTTCACACCCAGGGACGGCCGTCCCTGGGCTTGCGGGTTCAATCTGGGTTCAAACTGCGAAGCAATCCCGCCGCCTTGTGCAGCGTTTCCTCGTACTCGCGCGCGGGGTCGCTGTCGGCCACCACACCGCCGCCGACCGGGAACTGCACCCACCCGCGGCCCGCGGTGAACGTGCGGATCAGGATATTCGTGTCCATCGCGCCATCAAAGCCCACCCAGCCGAGACAGCCGCAGTACGGGCCGCGTGCGGTCGGTTCCAACTCCGCGATGATCTCCATCGCCCGCACCTTCGGCGCGCCGGTCACGCTGCCGCCGGGGAACGCCGCCGCGAGCAAATCCAGCGGGCCGAGGCCGGGGCGTAGCTTCCCGCGCACTTCGGAAACGAGGTGATGCACGAAGCGGAACGTTTCCACCTCGCACACGCGCGGCACCCGCACAGAGCCGTACTCGCACACCTTCCCGATGTCGTTGCGGAGTAGATCGACGATCATCACGTTCTCGGCGCGGTCCTTCGGGCTGGTCGCGAGGTCGCGGACGAGCGCCGCGTCTTCTTCGGGTGTTCGACCGCGCGGGCGGGTGCCCTTGATCGGCCGCGTTTCGACTTCGCCGTCGGGGTGGACACGCAAGAAGCGTTCCGGCGACGCGCTGAGAATCTGGAAGTCGCCGAGGTCGAAGTACGCGGCGAACGGGGCCGGGTTCAGGTCGCGGAGCCGGCCGTAGAGGTCGAGTGGGTGTTCGCGGAGCGGCGCGAGGAGCCGCTGAGAGATGTTCACCTGGAAGCAGTCGCCGGCGTGGACGTACTCGACCGCCCGGCGCACCGCGGCCTCGTACCCCTCACGGCTGAAGTTGCTCGTGACACCGGGGAAGCCGGGCAGCGGGTGTTGGGGGGCGAGTTTACAGAGCGGTTGTGTAGCGCGACTGCTGATGGAATGATTCGCTTGGAATACGCTCTGAACGAATCGCAGGTTGCGTTCTGCGGACTCGAATCGCTCTCTGCCTGCGGTGAATGGATTGCCGCTCGTTACGATCCAAGCGCGTCCGGTGTGATGATCGAAACTGATGACCCATGCGTAGCAATTGATCGCCAAGGGTGGGCAGGAGAATTCGTCTCGCCGTGGTGGGAGGATACGTTCAAATTCGCTCGCCAAATCGTACCCGAACAACCCGCCGAAACCGCCCTGAAATGGTGGTAAGCCCGGCACCGTTGGTGCCGGAACACATCGGCGAATCGCATCAACCCACCATTGGAAATCGCTTCCTCGTTCGTGGGGTAGCCGTCCGAAATGCGGCAACCCTGTCGAACTCGCCGCGACGTATGAATACCGCCCGCGGTCGGCGTGTTTCTCGGCGGAATCGAGGAACAGGAGGTGCGGCAGGTGCGCCAGTTTCCGCGCCACGGCCCACGGGTCTGGGGCGGGCACCAGCTCCACCGCCAGCGGCCCGCCCGGCGGCGTTGCCACTGGGCGCGCGTCGAACTGAAGTGGCGCGCCGGTGTCCATGTGGGAAGTATAGGGCGCGCGAAAAACCCACCCGTCACGACGGGTGGGCTTACGGGTTGCTTGTTCACTGAGGGAAGGGGGGAACTCAGCCCTTCGCCTTGGTCGCGGCCTTCACCAGTTCCTCGACGGCCGCGTCGATCTTCTCGTTGCCGGGGTTGCCCACCCACTTGTGCCGGATGACGCCGGTGTGGTCGATCGCGTACAGCGTCGGGAACGCCTTGACGCGGAACGACTTCAGCACCATGCTCTCCGGGCCGTTGTCCCACCAGTGGACCCACGGCATCTTCTCCGTCTCCAGGAACTTCTCCAGCGTCTCCTTCTTGTCGTCGGCGCTCACGCTCACCAGCACGAACGGCTTGTCCTTGTGCTTCGCGACCATCTCCCGCTCGTGCGGGATCATCGCCCGGCACGGCCCGCACCACGTCGCCCAAATGTCCAGCAGCACCACCTTGCCCTTGTAGTCGGACAGCTTCACCTTCTTGCCGTCGAGCAGCACCGACTCCGCCTCCGGGGCCGCCTTGCCGACGCCCAGCGACAGCACCGCCTTCAGCCCCTCCACCTCGGTCGCGGCGAACTTGCCGATGGTCTGCTTGGAGTTGCCGACCACCGCGTCCGGGGCCACCTTCGCGGCCTGCTCCATCAGCTCGGTCGCCTCCTTCACCAGCGCGGCGAGCTTCGTCTCGTCCTCCTCGTCGTCGATCGCCTGCGCCTTCACGTACCCGCGGAGGAACAGCGCGGTGCCCTTCGCGTCCTTGTCGGTGGCCTTCTCGCTCACCGCCTTGAGCAACTTCTCGCCGGCCGCGCCCATCCGCATGGCCGGGATGAGGAACTCCTTGATCTTGGCGTTGGTGACGTGGTGTTCGCCGATGATGGCGACCGCCTTCTCCACGTCCGCGCCGCCGGCGCCCACGCGCCCGGCCGACTGGAGGATGAACGCGGCGGCGTCGAACGCGGTCGCGTCCTTCGGGTCGCCCTCCGCGACCGCCAGCACCTTGCCGGCGGTGAGCAGCACCAGTTCCCGCATCTCGGCCTGGATGCCGCGGGCCTCGACCGGGCTGTCGGCCTTCTGGAGCTTGGCGGTCAGCTCCTTGTTCTCGTCCTCGAACTTCTTCTTCAGGTCCGCGAGTTTGGCGGCCCGGTCGGTCTTCGGCTCGGCCGGCTTCTTGTCCTCGGCGAACGCGACCCACAGGCCGACGGACAGGGACAGCGCGGCGGCGCAGAGCAAGCGCATCGGGGGTGTCCTCGTGGCAGGAGGGAACGACTGCGGCGCGGCCCACGCGGGCCGCTGGTATTCACCTCAGTCTACGGTACGTCATATAGACGGGCCAAGGGAAACCGTTATTCGGATGCAGAGCGGGGAACTAACCACAGAGGCACAGAGGCACAGA
>JAYUBA010000578.1:0-6180 GCA_043741075.1 Frigoriglobus sp. | reverse complement strand
ATGCCCCGGTGCGACACCCACAGGCGTGAAGACCGGGGCATCGCAAAGCCTCTGCCCCGGCCACCCTCCATCCCAAAACCGAGAACTAAACGGCCCTGTTGGTAGCACCGGGATCAGCCTCCTGCTGGAAGTTCTAAAGGATCAAGCGAAGCAGGCACTTGGGCTTCATTGAAGCACGGCCGCAGACGTGAAATGACCGCGGCCGGGGAGTGACCCCGGCCGCCCCGTAGTGTACCCGGTCCGATGGTCGCCGTCACTTCTTGATGAAGCCGTCCACGACGATGGGCGGCAGGTCGTCGTCGGGGCCGCCCTCGAGCTTGCGGGCCTTCTGCGCCGCTTCCAGACGGTCCTTCACCTTCTTCAGGTCGGACTCGTGCTTCGCGAGCAGCGCGTCCTGCTGCTCCTTGCTCAGCTTCAACTTGTTGATCTTCTCGGCGGTCGCGTTGGCCCGCTTGATCGCGGCCTGGAGCTTCTCCTTCGACTCCTTCTTCTCGATCACCTCGGCGCAGACGTTGAGGTTGACGATCAGTTCCTTCATGAGCGAGTCCGGGCCGCCGCACCCGGTTACGGAGACGAGCAGGGCAGACACCAGCCCGAACGCGACGGTCCGCTTCATCCCACGCTCTCCGGTAGTTCGCGACCGCGCCGCGGCGGCTCTCTCGCGACACTATACGAAAGCGCGGCGGGCGGGGCGCGGGCCGAGCTACGGGAGGCGGGCGTCGGGCGGGAGCTTCAACTCCGTGCCCGGCGGGAGCACGTCGTCGGGGCGCAGGTTCGAGTTCAGGTCGTAGATGTCGCGCCACCGCTGCTCGTTGCCGAGCGTGAGCCGCGCGACGGCCTTCATCGTCATCCCGCCCGGCGGGACCACGTACGCCCCGCGCCCGGCGCCGACCGCACGGGCCGGGGCGTCTGGCTTGTCCCCGGCCGGTCCCCACTGCGGCGTGGCCGACGGCACCGCGGCGCCCCCGACCGGGGTCACCGCCCCGCCCGCTTGCGCCGGGAACCGACGCTTCAGGATGTGGATCGGCGGCACGTTCACATACAGCCCGCCTTGGAGCGGTTTCTTCTCGTTGAACGCCCAGAGCGCCGCGGCGTACCGGCGGTCGTTGTACCACTCCAGGCTGATCGACTCGTAACTGTCGTTCGCCTTCGGGTCGTACATGTCCACGTCGAAGTCGGTCTTCGGGGCGAATTCAGGGGCGACCGGCTTCACGACGGTGGTGCCGCCCGGCTTGGTGAACGCGGTCGGCGTCCCCATCCCCACGGGCGGCTCGAGGCTCGGCTTCGGGGGCGCGTCGATGGACGGGAACACGCCCGGCGGCTTGTTCTCCGGAACGCTCGGCACGACGGAAATCGCCGGACCCATCGGCGCGGCGGGGAGTGGCGGAAGACCGCCCGTGCCCGGTGTCGGCAACGCCGGCAACGCGGGCGCGGCCGGCCCAGCGGGTGCCACGCCGGGGAACAGCGAATCGGGTTCCTTGATCGGCCCCTTCGGTGTCGGTGTCGCCGGCGCGGTCGGGACGAGCGGGCCGAAGTCCGGCGCGGGCGGCGCGACACCCGGCGAGACCGGGGGCGGCGCGGGAAGCGGGACCGGCGTGGTCATGCCTCCGGGAAGGGTCGGAAGGGCGGGCAACGGCGGGGCCGGGGTCGCGGGCGGCACGCCGGGCCGCGCGGGGTCCATTCCACCGGCGGGCAGGACGGACGGCACGGACAGGGAGTCGGGGGTCGGGGTGATGACAGTCGGGCTCAGCACCGCCGGCGGGCCGCCCGTGGGGGCAACCGGACCGCCCGACGCGTCCGGAATGAGCGGGAGCGTGCCGCCCGCCTGCTTCACTTCGGGTTGGGGCGGCGCGCCGGGCGGTGCGAGCGCCGGAGCATTGGTCCGCTCGCCGGCCCAACTCTGCGTCTGTGCCGGGACGGTCGGCCGGGGTTCGTCCTTCGCCGGAAACATGAGCCGAACGGCCCCGATCCCCGCGACGAGGCTGAACACCGCCGACGCGCCGACGACGAGTTGCTTCTTGCCTAAGCGCGCGAGCAGCCCGACCGCTTCCGTCGGCGCGGGCGCGCTGGGAAGCACGGGCGGCGGCGCGAGCTTGGGCGCGTCAGCCTTGGGCGGCGAGTCCACGCGCGGCACCGGAACCGGGAGCGGCGCGGACCGCGGGAACGCCGGCCGGCCCGGCACGTCAACGGCGATGGGTTCGGTCATCCGTGACCTCGTGTGGAGCCGGGGAGCGGAACCTCAGGCGTCCCGCCCGCCCGGAGCGATTCGTGTAGCCACCCGCAACTTCGCACTGCGCGCCCGCGGGTTGCGGGCCGTCTCGGCGTCGCCGGCTTCCACCGGCTTCTTGGTCACCGTTTGCCACAGGCCGGCCGCGCGGAACGCGTGCTTCACCCGCCGGTCCTCGAGCGAGTGGAAGCAGACGATGCCCGCCCGCCCGCCCGGCGTCACGATCTTCGGTAGCGCCGCGAGCAGTCGATCCAGCGCGCCGAGTTCGTCGTTCACCGCGATCCGCAGCGCCTGGAACACGCGGGTCGCCGGGTCGATGCCCCCGGACCGCGGGACGCAACTCCGCACCACGCCCGCGAGGTCCGCGGTGGTGGCGAACGGTTGCTTCGCCCGCCGCTCGACGATCCGCCGCGCCACCCGCCGGCTGAACCGCTCCTCGCCGTACTCCCAGAACACGTCCGCGAGCGCCGCCTCGCCCGTCTTGTTCACCAGGTCGGCGGCCGTCGCCCCGGCGGTCGGGTCGAGCCGCATGTCGAGCGGGCCGTCGTCCCGGAAGCTCAAGCCGCGGGCCGCCTGCGCCAACTGGTCGGAGCTGAACCCCAGGTCGGCGAACGCGCCGTCCACCTGTGCGAGTCCGCGTTCGGCGAGCACGTCGGCCAGTTGGTCGAAGTTCGCGTGAACCAGTTCGACCGGCAGGCCGTGAAGCCCGCCGCGGGCCAGTTCGAGCATCGTCGGGTCCTGGTCCAGTCCGATCACGCGCCCGGTCGGGCCGACGCGCTCGGCGAGCAACCGCGTGTGCCCGCCGCCGCCGACGGTGCAATCGACCCACGTCTGGCCCGGTCGCGGGTCGAGGAGGGCGAGCGTTTCGGCCGGCAGCACGCTGGCGTGTACCGGCACCCGGTCGGCGGACATAGGCGGCTTCGGGGGTTGGGTCAAGGCGAAGGTGAAGGGACGGTTACAGGACATCGAACCGCATGTGGCCCATGAGCGCCGCCGGTTCGTCCGCCCCGTCGAACGTGATCCGCCAGTAATTTAGCAGGTTGTGCAGCCCGAGGAGCGGGGGGACGTTCGGCGGGTGGGAATCCGAGAACACGACGGCGAGCGAGAACGGGCACTCCGGCATCCGCCGGACGCGGGCGTTCAGGTCCAGGTCGTATACGCGGGTGGCCAGCGGCCCGGCCGCGGTGACGAGCGGCAGTGCGGCAGGGGCCCGCGGAAGTTGGAAGCCGCTCGCCCGCGCCCACGCGGCGCTGAAGGTACACAAGCTCGCGCCGGTGTCGAGGACGGCATCGGGCACGGGCATCCAGTCGCCGGGCCGCCGCTCCAGTTCGAACGGGATGACCGCCCGTAGGAACATGCGCAACGGCCCGTTCGGGTCCGGCTGGATGATGCGGTGATGAATCGGGTGTCGGAACCAGGGCATGGCGGATTGACCTACATCCAAATGGTATCGGGCGGGTCGGGGGTACACAGCCCGACATCCTTGCGCTGCTCGTACGGGAAGGCGTCGATCACGGCCGCGCTCTCATCGAGTCCGACTGCCAGGACGATCACGCCCTTCCCGTTCTCGATGCACGCGATGTTCTGCCCGCCGTAGTAGAGGGACAGCAACCACTCGTTCCGTTGCCGAATCGAGTACGGGACATCGAATTCGGGTGTGGTTGCATCCACATCGAACACCGCCGGGATGCGGCCCGCGGCGTGCGCCTTCTTGATGTGGTCCGCCGCGAACGCGAGGTCGCGCTCGACCCGCGCTTCCACCTCGGGAGTCACCGGCAGGTAGTCGTCGGGGCGGATGTCGCCGCCGAGAATGCGCCTGGCCCGCGCGAGGAAGTCCGGCTCCGCCCGCGGCGCGGGCACCGGGTCGGTGACGGCAGAAACACCGTCGGCCGGCGATTCGTGGTCGTGCGACATGGGTCGTCCTCCGGGCGATTCACCCCATCATACCGCGCCCGCGGCGTCACCACCGGCTCAGCCCGACCTGGGCCTTGCCCACCAGTTCGGCCCGCTTCAGGATCGCGTCGTGTGTAGCCAGCTTGTACAGGTCGCCGAGCGTCGGGTAGTTGAAGCACGTCGCCAGGAACAGCTCCGCCCCGCCGCCCGTCATCATCGCCACCAGCCCGATGTGGACCAGCTCCGACGCCTGCTCGCCGATCACGTGGACGCCCAGCAGTTTCAGGTCGTCGCGGGCGAACACCAGCTTCAGGAAGCCGGTCTTGTCGCCGATGATCTTGCCGCGCGGGTTCTGGTCGTAGTCCGCCCGCCCGACCACGACCGCAATCCCCTTATCTTTCGCCTGCGCCTCCGTCAGCCCGACCGCACTCACTTCGGGGATGGTGTAGATGCCGGCGGGGAGGAACTGCGCGAGCGCCTCCTTGGCGTGCGACCCGAACGCGTGGCACGCCGCGACCCGGCCCTGCTCGGCGCTCGTGCTCGCCAGCGCCGGGAACCCGATCACGTCGCCGACCGCGTAGATGTGCGGGACGGTGGTGCGGAAGTGTTCGTCCACCGGGATCAGCCCGCGGGGCGTGACGCCGAACCCGGCCCGCTCCGGCGCCAGCGCCGCCGCCGCGCTGGTCCGCCCGGCGCACACCAGCACGTTATCCACCGCCAGCTCGTTTCCCGACGCCAGCCGCAGCTCGATCTCGCCCGACCGGGGCGCCGTGCACGCCTCCACCTGGTCCTTCCACCAGAACACGATGCCCTGCTTCTCCATCGCGTCCTTGAGCGCGTTGGACAGGTCCGGGTCGAGGAACGGGAGCAGCGCGTCGCGGCCGTCGATCAGGTGGACGCGCACCCCCAGCGCGGCGAACATGCACGCGTACTCGCTCCCGATGACGCCGGCCCCGATCACCGCCAGGGACCGCGGGATGGCGGTGATGTACAGCAGCTCGTCGGAGTCGTGGACCCGCGGGCTCTCGAACGGGAACACCGCCGGGCGCATGGGTACGGAGCCGATGGCGACGACGATCTTGTCCGCCCGCAGGTCGGTGACCCCGCCCGGCGGCGACGCGTGCGCGACGCGGACGGTGTGGGGGTCGAGGAACGTGCCGGTGCCGCGGTACACGGCCACCCCGTACCGGTCGAGGAGCGTCCGCATCTGGTGCGACTCGGACGCGGTGACCAAGCGCTCGTGGCGGAGCAGGTCTTCGATCTTGGCCTCGCGGCGGACGGACACGTCCACGCCGAAGAGGGCGCGGGACTTGACGCCGGAGATGGCGAGGGCGGTCTCGCGGAGCGTCTTGCTGGGGATGGTGCCGGTGTTGACGGCGGCCCCGCCGATGGCGGCGGCGCGCTCGACGAGGGCGACGCGCTTGCCGAGCAGGGCGGCGGTGTCGGCGGCGGCGACGCCGCCCGGCCCGGCCCCGATGACGATCAGGTCGAATTCGGCTGCGGGCATGGCGGAACCTCGGGTGTTACTTCACGGGGCGCGGCGGCGGGGCCACTTCGCGCGCGTGCGGTTTCGGCGGTTCGGGCGGTTCGATCGGCGCGACTTCGAGCCAGAATTTGAGCCACTCGTCCTGCTCGGTGGGCGGGAGCTTGCGGATGTCTTTCCCGTTGCGCACGGGAGCGAAGTCCGGGTTGGTCCGAAGTTGGAACGCGACGATCTTGACGAGTTCCTTCCCAGTCCGCAGGTTGGCCTCCCGGAGCCAACCGAGGGCCTGCCGTCGGAGGCGTGATCGCTCGCCGGGGGCGAGGTCGGCGGCGTCCGTCCCCATTCCGGCCGCGGCCTGGACCGCCCAGCCGGCGAACTGGATCATGTTCGCCGAGTTCTTGTAGCGCTCCGGGTCGGCGGCCAGGCCCTCGGCAGCGAGCCGGACGGCGAGTACGTATTTCCCGTCGAACTGCGCACAGTAGCCGGCGATCTCGGCGAGTTCCGTGCTGTCCTGCGGCTTGAGCTTCCCGGCCAACACGTCGTCGATCTTCCCCTCCCACTTGGCCTTTGCTTCGAG
>JAYUBA010000577.1:0-6189 GCA_043741075.1 Frigoriglobus sp. | reverse complement strand
GACCAATCGGCCGTGTACCTGCTGATCGCGGGGACGTACACGCCGGTACTGTGCATTCTCCTGAACGGCGCGTGGCGGAAGTGGTTCTTGCGGATGGTGTGGCTGCTGGCGCTCGCGGGCGTGTCGTGCCTGTGGCTCCTGCCGAAAGCGCCGCACGCGGCCATCGTGGGCTTCTACCTCGCCCTGGGGTGGATCGGGATTCTCCCGCTGCCGCTCTACTACCGCGCGGTCGGGTGGCGGGCGATGAACTGGGTATGGGTCGGGGCCGGGTTGTACAGCCTCGGCGCGATCTGCGAACTCACGCGGTGGCCGGTCATCGTGCCCGGCTGGTTCCAGTACCACGAGGTTCTGCACCTGACCCACAGTGCCGCGAGCATCGTCTTCTTCCTGTTCATGATTCGCTACGTCATTCCGTTCCGACCGGAACCGCCGCGCGTCGCGGCACCGACCGGTGCCGACCTCAGAAGCAACCGCCGACCGTCCGCTACCCTCCCCCGTCGCGGAACGATGAACGCTTCGTGAATTCTTCCGATCCGCGAGCCGTAACCCCGCCAGGGGCTACGCGCGCTCGTACAATGACATTTTCCTCCGCGAGGGTTCCGTTCCCGATGGCCAGCCTGCTACAGATCACACAAGCCCACAAGAGTTACGGCGATCAGGTGCTCCTCGACGACGCCGAAGCCACCATCAGCGACAACGTGAAGGTCGGGTTCATCGGCCGCAACGGGGCCGGGAAGAGTACGCTCCTGCGCATCCTGCTCGGCGAGGAGGAACTCGACAGCGGCGAGGTGCTGCGCCACCCCACCCTGCGCCTGGGCTACCTGCGCCAGCACGACCCGTTCCTGCCGGGCGAGACCGCGCTCGAGTTCCTGATGCGCGACAGCGAACAGCCCGACTGGAAGTGCGGCGAGGTGGCCGGGCAGTTCGAGCTGAAGGGCGCGTACCTGGACGGCCCGGTCGCGAAGCTGTCCGGCGGCTGGCAGACGCGCCTGAAGCTCGCGGCGCTGCTCCTGCACGAGCCGAACCTGCTCATGCTCGACGAGCCGACGAACTTCCTCGACCTGCGCACGCAGATCCTCCTGGAGCACTTCCTCCGCGACTTCCGGGCGGCGTGCCTGATCGTCTCCCACGACCGCGCGTTCCTCGCCGCGACCTGCACGCACACGCTCGGCCTGTCGCGCGGCAAGCTCGTGTCGTTCCCCGGCAAGGTGGACGCGTACCTGGAGTTCGAGAAGGAGCGGCGCCTGCACGACGAGCGCTCGAACGCCGCGATCCTCGCCAAGCGCCGGCACCTGGAAGACTTCATCGCCCGGAACAAGGCCCGCGCCAGCACCGCCGCCCTCGCGCAGTCGAAGGCCAAGGCGCTGGTGAAGCTGGAAACGGTGGAGATCGAGCGGGACGAGCCGACGGCCAACATCCGCGCGCCGCGGGTCGAGGCCCGCAAGGGCGTGGCGCTCCGCTGCCGCGACCTCGCCATCGGCTACCCGGAGCGCCAGATCGCTTCGGACGTGCAGTTGGAAATCGACCACGGTTCGCGGGCCGCGGTCGTCGGCGACAACGGGCAGGGCAAAACGACCTTCCTGCGGACGATCGTGGAGTCGCTCAAGCCGCTCGCGGGCGACGTGCGGTGGGGCCACGGGTGCAAGATCGGCGTCTACGCCCAGCACGTCTACACGACGCTCCCGCCGACGTACACGGTCGTCGAGTACCTGCGGTCGAAGGGCCGCGGCCGGAGCGAGCAGGAGATTCTGGGCGTGGCCGGGGCGCTGCTGTTCCGCAAGTCGCACGTCGAGAAGCCGATCGCGGTCCTGTCCGGCGGCGAGCGCGCCCGGCTGTGCCTCGCGGGGCTGCTGCTGAGCGATTACAACATCCTGATCCTCGACGAACCGGGCAACCACCTCGACGTGGACACCGTGGAGGCGCTCGTCGAAGCCCTCTTGGGGTATCAAGGCACGGTGATCTTCACGAGCCACGACCGGCACTTCACGCGGAAGGTCGCGACCGCAATCGTGGAGGTCCGCGAGGGCCGGGTGACGAACTACAACGGCAAGTACGACGACTACGTGTACCGGGTGAACAAGGAGATCGAGGCGGGCGAGCGCGAGGCCGCGGTCGGCCGGGTGAAGGCACCGCCGGAGGTGCGGAAGGCCGTGAAGGCGGTCAAGGTCGCTCCGACCGTTGCGCGGCGCGGCGCGGACGAGACCCGCAACGAGCTGAAGAGGACGGAAAAGGCCATCGCCGCTCTCGACGAGCAGAAACGCGCCCTGGACGCGCGGTTGAGCGAACCGACGGACCCGGACGAGTTGCAGCGCCTGTGCGACGAACTGGCGGAGATCGCGACCGGTCACGACGCGGCCGAGTCGAAGTGGCTGGAACTGCAAGCGGAGCTGGAAGGGGTGGAGTGACGCCGAAAGGCGACCTTCTCTAGGACAGGCTTTCAGCCAGTCATGCCGGGACAGGCTGAAAGCCCGTCCTACGAGAGCGCCGGGCCGCCGATTGTTCTCGCCGTACCGCAAAAGGTGGACTATGATTGCGCCGGACGAACCGCGCCGTCATCGCCCTTCCGACCGCGGCCCATTCATCTCCTCAAGTAATTACTGAGATGCCCGCAGTATCTCCCCCGGATACGACCGCAGCGTTCCTCGACCTCGTGCGCGCGAGCGGGATCTGCTCCCCCGCGTCCGTCGAGGAGCGGTTCCCCGCAGTCGCCGACCTGCCCCCCGACCCGGCCCGCGCGGCCGACGTGCTGGTCCGGAAGGGGCTGCTCACCCGCTTCCAGGCCAAGCAACTGCTCGCCGGCCGGCACAAGGGGTTCCGGCTCGGGCCGTACCTCATCCGCGACCTGTTGGGGCAGGGCGGCATGGGTGCCGTCTACCTGGCCGAACACGCGGCCCTGCGCCGGAGCGTCGCCATCAAGGTGCTGCGCGCCCAGCGGGGCGCGGACCACCTGGTGAGCGTCGAGCGGTTCATGCGCGAGGCCCGCGCGGCGGCGGCCCTCGACCACCCGAACATCGTCCGCATTCACGACATCGCCCAACAGGGCGACGCCCACTACATCGTCCTGGAGTATGTGGAGGGGCGGACCCTCGACCAGCTCATCGCCCGCGGCGGGGCGATCGCCCTGTCCCTCGCGGTCGGGTACATCGCCCAGGCCGCCGCCGGCCTTCAGCACGCGCACGAGAAGGGGTTCGTCCACCGCGACGTGAAACCCTCCAACCTCATCGTGACCGCGGACGGCACCGTCAAGCTGCTCGACATGGGGCTGGCCCGGTCGCTCACGTCCGCGGGGGACAACCTGACCGAGTTGCTGGACAAGGAAGCGGTCGTCGGGACGGTCGATTTCATCGCCCCGGAGCAGGCGCTCGGCGGGTCGCGGGTCGATATCCGGGCGGACATCTACAGCCTCGGGGCGACGTTCTTCGCGCTCGTCACCGGGCAGCCGCCGTTCCGGGGGACCACGTCGCAGAAGCTGGCCCAGCACCAGATGAAGCCGGCCCCGGACCTGGCCGCGCAGGACCGGACGTTCCCGCCCGAACTGGCGCAGGTCGTCGCGAAGATGCTGGCGAAGAAGCCGGAGGAGCGCTACCAGACGCCGGCGGCCGTGATCGCCGCGCTGGCCCCGTGGCTGTCCGACGACGGCGAGCAGAAGGTGGTCGTCGGGCTGGCCGGGACCGACAAGGGCAGTTCCGATCGACTCCGCGAGACGCTCGCCGAGAGCGCCACCAAGCGGACGAAGCGGACCGACCCGGCGCCGGAACTGCCTCCGCGGAAACGCGTGTGGATCGGCGTCGGGGCCGCGGTCGTACTGCTGGCCGCCGCGGCGATCGGGTACGCCATGTGGCCGGCCGCGAAGCCCGCGGCCGACGCCCCCGTGGCCGTGGCCGGGAATCCCGTCGCGCCGCCCGGTGCGGAGCCGGTGCGGCCGAAGGACGGCACGCCGGTCGCGCCGACCCCGCGGAACAATCCCAAGGTCGCCATCAGCGCCGGCGTCGAAGGCTGGAACGTGCAAACGCCCAAGTACGAAGCGGTGATCGACAAGGCGGACGGCTGCCTCAGCAGTTTCCGCGTCGCGGGGGTCGAGTTCCTCCGGAACGGCGCGGCGCTGTCGGGCGGTCGAACGACCGCCCGCGGCGGGTACTTCTACTACGAGAAGGCCGGACACCAGGGGCTGGTCAAACTCACGGACGTGCAGCAGCCCGCGCCGAACCTGATCGTCGCGACCGGCGGGTCGTTCACCGTCCGCTACGAGTTCGGCCCGAACGCGCTGACCGTGACGGCGCAGAACGCCACGGACGACACCGTGCCCTACTTCCTCGTCTTCGATTCGGAGGCGGTTCACGACGTGGTGAACGGCAGCGGAGAAGAACTGTCGGTCCCCGCGGCGCGACCGCAGTCCGAACCGCTCGACCCGAAGTGGCGCACGACGACGTGGGTCGCCGGCCGGGCGAGCGTGAAGGTCACCGACCAGACCGAGGGCGCGACGACCAAGATTTGGGGGCCGTTCTCGCAGTTCCGTTCGCAGGTCTGGGAGAGCGCCGCGAAGACCTACAACCACGTGCAATTCACGCTCGAACCGGCCGCGAGCGCCGACGCGCCAAAACCCGTGATCCCGCCCGGCGGGGTGCTCGTCACCCGGTCGGGGGCGGCCCGCCGCGCCCAGAGCGAACTCTACGAAGCGACGGTCGATGCCGACGGGTGTATGCCCAGCCTCCGCATCGACGGCGTCGAGGTGCTGAAGGCCAACATCGGCGTGTCGCGGGGGGCGTACTTCCTGCCGGGCTACCCGCTGCCGTTCGATGTCAAGCAGCCCGGCCCGACGACCGTCACCGCGCAGTGCGACAAAGCGGCGATCCGGTACGACTTCGCCCACAACACGATGACGTGGACCGTCGAGAACCGCTCGGACAAGGGGGTGCCGTTCTTCGTCGTGATGGACACGTCGGTCACCGCCGTCCGGAACGGCAAGGACGAGCGGACCAAGACGCCGGCGCACTCCGGCAACGCCATCGACCCGAAGTGGGCGACCACGACGTGGTACGCCGGGCGCGCGAAGCTGACGTTGACCGGCGGAACGCGGGTCTGGGGGCCGTGGGAGGGGAAGTATCAGGTGTGGGAAGCGTCGCTCGCGCCGAAGGAGAAGCGCGTGATTACGGTCGAACTCGGCCTGACGGACGCCGCCGAGGCGAGCAAACTCGGTGAGTTGACGGGCGCCAAGCCGGCGCTCGCCACCGGCCTGACGCTGGACGCGCCCATGGACTACCAGGTCTTCCAGCGGCGGACCAAAGTTCAGGGGGCGATGACGGTCCGCGGCCGGGTCCGCGTGCCCTACGACCGGCTGGAAGTGCGGACGCTCGGGAAGCCGCTCCAGGGGCCGCTGCCGGACCAGTGGCGCGAAGTCCCCTTGGCGGAGAAGGCGCGGTCGTTCGAGGCGACGGTCCCGACGCCCGCCGGGGGCTGGTACAAGGTGGAGGTCCGCGCGCTGAAGGACGGCAAGGTGGTGGGCGAGATGACCGTCGATCACGTCGGGGTCGGCGAAGTGTTCATCGGGGCCGGGCAGTCGAATTCCACCAACTGCGGGCAGGAGAAGATTCGGCAGACCTCCGGGATGGTGGCCGCGTTCAGCGGGACCGGGTGGCAGTTGGGCGACGACCCGCAACCGGGCGTTCACGACAACACGGCCGGCGGGAGCTACTGGCCGGCGTTCGGCGACGCCATGTACGAGGAGTACCAGGTTCCCATCGGCGTCGCTTCGACGGGCCGCTCCGGGACGAGCGTGAACCAGTGGGTGCCGGGCGGCGAGTTGTGCCGCTGGACATCGGCGCGGATGACCCAACTGGGGCCGAACGGGTTCCGGGCGGTGCTGTGGCACCAGGGCGAGTCGGACATCGGGATGCCGGCGGAGGAGTACGCCCGCAAGATGACCGCCCTGATCCGCGAGACGCGCCGGGCCGCCGGGTGGGAGGTGCCGTGGTGTGTGGCCCAGGTGTCGTACCACAACCCGAACCAGGTGTCGTTCCCGAACCCGCGGGCGGGTCAGAAGAAGCTCTGGGAGACGGGCGTCGCGTTCGAGGGGCCGGACACGGACGCCCTCACCGGCGACAACCGCGACGAGGGCGGCAAGGGCATCCACTTCAGCCCCAAGGGGCTTCGCGCCCACGGCAAGATGTGGGCCGAGAAGGTCGCCGTCTA
>JAYUBA010000576.1:0-1819 GCA_043741075.1 Frigoriglobus sp. | reverse complement strand
CTCTCCCGCAAGGGGAGAGGGCAAGAAGACGCGCCGCTGCTGCTCGCCGGGCACCAGCCGGAGTTGTCGCACCCCGGCGTGTGGGTGAAGAACTTCGCGCTCAACGCCCTCGCCCGCAAGCTCGGCGGCATCCCGCTCAACCTCGTCGTCGATAGCGACACGCTCAAAAGCACCGCGCTCCGCTTCCCGGTGTTCACCGAAGGCGACCCCAACTCTGTGCGGCGGGAAAGCCTCGCATTCGACACGAACCCCGGCGGATGGGAACTCGCTTACGAAGGCCGCCAAGTCTTCGACCCTCAACTGTTCGGTTCCACCCCCGACCGCGCCGCGCCACTCTGCGCGAACTGGGGCTACGAACCGCTGCTCGTGAACTCGTGGGCGACCGCTAAAAACATCGGGGACGCGTTCACCGCGATGCGCCGCGACCGCGAGCGCGCGTGGGGCTGTCACAACATCGAACTGCCCGTCAGCCGGTTGTCGCGCACGGAGGCGTTCGTGCGCTTCGTCTGGCACATCTGGAACGACCTGCCGCGCTTCCGCGAGGTGTACAATGCGGCGGTCGCGCGGTACCGGAAGGCGAACGGAATCCGCAGCGCGAACCACCCCGTTCCCGACCTGACGCAACGGGAGCAATGGGATGAGGTGCCCTTTTGGAGTTACCTCGGTTCCGGGCGGAAGCGCCGGTCCAAGCCACTGGTCCACGACTCGAACGTCAGTGGGGAGTTCATCTGGAAATTGGAAGGGGACTCCTACGGTAAACTGCCGCTCCCGCGCGATTTCGATGGGTTCGCTCGTCGCGTGCTGACGTACCTGGAGTTTCGCCCCCGTGCGCTGACGCTCACGCTGTTCGCCCGCGTGTGCCTCGGCGACTTCTTCATTCACGGCATCGGCGGCGGGAAGTACGACGAAGTCACCGACGCCATCATCCGCGACTACTTCGGCATCGAGCCGCCCGCGTACCAAGTGCTCTCCGCGACACTACACCTCCCGCTGCCGGCGTTCCCCTCCACCGCGGACGACCTCGCGCACGCCGAGCGCCGCGTGCGCGATCTGCGCTGGAACCCGCAGCGGCACTTGAGTGCCGAGCAACTCGCGAACCCCGACGTGAAGGCACTGGTTGAGGCGCACGCGGCGCTCGCGGCGGGCGAACCGCCTTACGCCGAACACGCGGAGCGGCGGGAGTGTTTCCGCGCGCTCCGGCGGATCGCGGACCGGTTGCGGCCGTTCGTCGCGGAGCAAGTGCCGGTGGCGGAAGCGGAGTCGGCCCGCGTGCGGAGCGAAGTGGACGCGAACGCGATCCTTCAGCGCCGCGATTACGCGTGGGTGTTGTACCCGGAGGAGACGCTGCGGCCGTTCCTCCAGCGGTTCTTGTAGGGTGGGACAAGGCTTTGCGCCGTCCCACCCTTGCTATCTGTAGCCGGGGTCTCTGACCCCGGACCTATCTGTAGCCGGGGTCTCTGACCCCGGACCGGCCTCACAGAGGCCGGCTACAGGAAGACCGGTGGGACGGCGCAAAGCCTTGTCCCACCCTACTCATCACTTCTTCTTCCCGCCAATCATCCCTTCGGTGGCGGCGAGGATCTCGCCGATCTTCTCGTCGGTGATCTCGTCCAGCTTCAGTTCCCACCGCTGCACCAGCCGCAGGCGGTTGTAGATGAGCACGGTGACCGGGGTGGCCTCGCCGATGCCGAACGCGGTGACCGAGGGCGCGGCGACGGGCGCGAGGCCGAACGGCACGTTGTCCGCGGTCACGGCGGTCGCGAAGTCGCGCACCTCCTTCGCGTACACGTCCCGCTTCTCGTCGTCCGGGTACTCCTTG
>JAYUBA010000575.1:0-1820 GCA_043741075.1 Frigoriglobus sp. | reverse complement strand
CCCGATGTGCTTGGCGAACCCGGAGCGTCAGCGACGGGATGGTCGTACAAGTGCGGCCGGTCCGACGGGAACCGATCAACCCGATTGCGTATCATCCGGGAACACACCTTACGCCCGGAGTCGCCGTGCCCGACGAAATCGCGCGTCTGCGCCGCTGGCGGGCGGTCACCGTCGCCACGCTGTTCACCGGGTACGCCGGGTACTACGTGTGCCGGTCCGTCCTGCCGGTCGCGTCCACCGGGATGATGAACGACCCCGCCGCCGGCATCGACGAGGTCGGGTACGGCCGGCTCGTCGCGGTCGGCATCTACCTGTACGCGCTCGGCAAGCTGGTGAACGGCATCTCCGCCGAGTACGTCAGCGGGCGGCTCGCGTTCCTCCTGGGAATGGCGCTATCGGCGGCGCTGGTCGTGTGCTTCGGGTTCGCCGGCGGCGCGGTCGCGATGCTGGTCATCTGGGGCGCGAACCGGTTCGTGCAGTCGATGGGCTGGATGGGGCTGGTGAAGATCACCGGGCGGTGGTTCCCGCCCGCGCGGCTCGCCACCGTCATGGGCGTGCTGTCGCTCAGCTACCTGTTCGGCGACGCGGTCGCCCGCTTCTACCTCGGCGCGTTCGTGAAGGCCGGCGTCGGGTGGCGCGAGCTGTTCGTCGTCGCCGCCGGCACGCTCGCGGTCCTCGCGCTCGTCAGTTACTTCACGCTGAAGAGTTCGCCGCGCGACGTGGGCCTGCCGGAGCCGCCGCCGCCGGCGCGGAACGTGTTTGGGGCCGGCGACCACGGGCTTGGCCGCGTGTCGCTGCGGAAGTTGCTCGGCCCGCTGTTCGCGTCGCGCATGTTCTGGCTCGTGTGCGCCATGAACATGGGCCTCACCGCGATCCGCGAGACGTTCAACGCGTGGACGCCGCGGTATCTGGAGAAGGCCGTCGGGCTGGCGGCGGATGACGTGGGCATGTGGAGCGCGCTGTTCCCGCTGTGCGGGGCGGTCGCGGCGCTGCTCGCCGGCTGGAGCGCGGACCGGCTGAAGGGTCGGTTCGGGCGGCTCATCGTCCCGCTCGCGGCGCTCACCGCCGTCGTGCTGGGGGTGTTCGCCGCAACCGACCTTCACGGCCGGCCGACGCTCGCGTTAGTATTGATTGGGTTGGTCGCGCTGTGCGTGATGGGGCCGTACACGTTCTGCGCCGGCGTGCTGGCGCTGAACCTCGGCGGCAAGCGGGCCGGGGCCGCGTCGGCGGGCATCATCGACGCCGTCGGCTACCTGTGCGGCGCGGTCGTCTCCGGCGAGGTCGCGGGGCACTTGGTGAAGCACTACGGGTTCGCCCCGCTGCTCGACGTGCTGTTCGGGCTGGGCGTCGGGACGCTCGCGGTCGGCGTCGTGTACTGGTACTTCGAGGAGCGGTTGCTGAGCGCCATCGCCCCGCCGGTAACAGAACCGGAGGCGGGCGATGAGCCGTGGTGACATCCGCGCCGCGGTCTTCGACGGCCCCGACCGTTCCACGTGGAACGGTGCGCGCGGCCGACACTACGCGCTGGTGCGCGTGTCGCTGTGTACCGTGTGCGGGAGCGACCTGCACACGTTCACCGGGCGGCGGAAGGAGAAGACGCCGTGCGTCCTCGGGCACGAGCCGGTCGGCGTGGTCGAAGAGGTGAACGGCGACCTGCGCGACGTGACCGGCGACCCGGTGCGACGTGACCGGCGACCCGGTGCGCGTCGCGGTACGGCCCGGTGGGCGGGCTGTCCACGCACTGCCACTTGCTGAAGGGCACGGCGGTGGTGAAGGTGCCGGCGGGCCTGCCGGACGCGGTTTTGCGGCTGATAAGACCC
>JAYUBA010000574.1:0-1820 GCA_043741075.1 Frigoriglobus sp. | reverse complement strand
GTGAGGGTGCCGGTGGCCCGAGAGCACCGGCACCCTCACGGGTGCCGCTCGCCAAAATCGACAGGGGCACACCGCCGGAGCCTTCGCCCCGGCGGTCGCGCGCGTCGCTCACCGCGTCGCGGGTCACGGCGCGGCGGGCGCGTCGGAGGTGACGGGTTCCGGCGCGGGCTTCGCGGCGGCGCTCGCGACCTCCGTCGGCACGCCCGTGCCGTTGGCCGACGGCCCCGCGCCCTTCACGGCCTGGCCCTTGCGCGGCTTCTTCTTCGACTCCGCCGGCTTGGCGAACCGCTTCACCTGCTCTTCCATGTCCTTGCCCGGCTGGAACGTGACCACGTTCTTCGCCTCCACGTTCACCGGGTCGCCGGTCCGCGGGTTCCGCGCCTTCCGCGGCTTCCGCTGCTTCACCTCGAACACGCCGAAGTTGCGCAGCTCGATCCGCCCCTCCTCGACCAGCGTCGCGATGATCGCCTCGAACGTCCACTGGACGATTTCCTTCGTCGCCAGTTGCGTCAAGTTGCTCTTCATGATCTTTTTCGCGTTCGCCCGGTCGCAGATGGTTTTGACGATCTCTTTTTTGGTCACGAGTGGTCCCTCGATGGGGTTCGGCCCGTATCGTCAGCGGGATGCTGTGCGCCTAAGTCTAGACGCCGTAGAGATTCGCGTCAAGGAAATAGCCCGTCAGGGGTTGCGCCGCAAGAGGGCGAACAGGAGCGCCGCGAGTCCGAGCGCGAGCAGGCACCACTCCGGCGTGCGGCGCAGTTCGCGCACGAGGCGGACCGGCGCGGCGGTGTGGTGCCGCGGGCGCGCGACGAGCGCCAGGTCGCGCAACCGGGCGCGCTCGCGGTCGAGCGCCTCGTACCCGCGCCGCCAGTCGAGCGCGACCGCCTGCCGCTGCGACGGGATCAGTACGCGGACCGCGTGCAGCGCGTGCGGCAGGCGAACCAGCGCGGCGACCGTGCCGCCGGGCGAGCCGGGGCCGCGGATCACCTTCGCCGCGCCCGGCAGCGCCGCGCGAGCTTCGGCCAGCGCCCGCACGAACAGCAGCACCGCGACCGGCGTCGCCAGTGCTTCGGTCGGGTCGCCCAGCACCGGACGCAAGTTCTCCCAGGCGCGCCGCGCCCGACGGAGGGCTGCGAGCCGCCGGTACACCGCCCGCCGGTTGACCGGCGTGGGCGGCGCGACCGGCAGGAACTCCGGCTCGGCCGCGCCGTCCGGAACCACCTCGAACGCGGGCGGGAGCGGGGGCGGCCCGCGCCGCGGCGCGTCCGGTACGACATCATACGGCAGTGGGTCCGGCTCGGGTTCCCACACCACTTCGTAGGCGAGTTGCTGCGGTTCGCCCGGCGGGCGCAGCCCCGGTTCGAACATCACCTCCGCGAACGGGAGCGGTTCGTCTTCGACCACCTCGAACGGCGCCGCCGGGATGCCCAGCCCGCGGTCGTACGCGGCGCGGGCGACCGGGTCGGTCAGGCACACGAGCGCCTGCGCCAGCCGGTTCATGCCCTCGGTGACCGGGTCCGGGTGAAGGAGCTGGTGCGGGCGGAGGAGTTCCATGCGGCCGAGGACGCGGTCCTCGATGTCCGCGAGGTCGCCGGTGCCGCGCGGGAGGCCGATGAGGGCGTAGTGGTCCGGCGGCCACGGTCCGGGCGGGAGTGTGAGCCAGGAGCTTACCAGAGTTCCAGGTTCCAAGTTCCGCGTTCCAAGTTGAAGACGGCACTGCGTCTGCAATGCTTTTTAACTTGGAACGCGGAACTTGGAACCTGGAACTTCAAACAGGGCAGGGTGTCCCTGTTGATTTGGGCGAGCGGCACCCGTGAGGG
>JAYUBA010000573.1:0-6197 GCA_043741075.1 Frigoriglobus sp. | reverse complement strand
CCGGCACGAGGCGAACCCGGAGCGCCAGCGACGGGGTAGGCCCGACACACCCGACCGCTCCGACGGGCACTCATCAGCCCGATTCCGTATCAGACAAGGCGCGAATTCTGCACCGACTGGCGAATCCGAGTCGGTTGTCCGGGGGCGGTTGTTCGCTTTCTGCCGGACGCACCTGTCGCGCGGCCACTTCTGGTTTACAATCAGCCTAGACATTAAACTCCCACCCGCGCCGGCGAAGAAGCCGGGGACGCGGCGGAGCGGTTGGCCCCGCCCGACGACCGATTCACGACCCGCGACGGATCGCCTTCCGGCCGACACGGAAGAGGTGAGCCGTGGGTACTTCTACCCTGCGTCCGTTCTCCCCGGACATTCCCCATATCCTCCCGTCCGAGACCGCGCCGCTGCTCCGCCGCCTGCTGGCGGCCGGGGTCGTGCCGGTGGAGGACTACGACGCGCTCGCCGACCGGTCGGCCGTGGACCGCGCGCCCGACGACGACGCGCTGCTCGCCGCGCTGCTCGCGGCGCGCCTGCTGACCGAGTTCCAGGCCGAGCGCCTGCGCGCCGGCCGGTTGCACGGGCTGGTCCTCGGCAACTACCGGCTGCTCGACCGCATCGGGGTCGGCGGGATGGGCGTCGTGTACCGCGCCGAGCACCGCTCGCTCCGCACCCCGGTCGCGGTCAAGGCGCTGCCGCCCACCCCCGACCAGAACCCGCGGACGCTCGCCCGGTTCTTCCTCGAGGCGCGGGCCGTCGGCCGGCTCCAGCACCCGAACATCGTCGCCGCGATCGACGCCGGCGAGGAACCGGCCCGCGGCCCGGACTACCCGGCCGTCCCGTACTTCGTCATGGAACTGATTCCGGGCACCGACCTGGAGCGCGCGGCCGCGCGCGCCCCCCTGCCCGTCGGGTTCGCGTGCCACGTCGCGCACCAGATCGCGGACGCGCTCATCGAGGCGCACCGGCTCGGCCTGATCCACCGCGACCTGAAGCCGTCGAACGTGCTGGTCACGCCGCAGGGGCAGGCGAAGCTGCTCGACTTCGGGCTGGCGCGGCTGCCGGGCGGGGAGCGGCTGACCCGCACCGGGGCGCAACTCGGCACGGTCGGGTACATGGCCCCGGAGCAGGCCCGCGACGCGCACGCGGTGGACGGCCGGGCGGACGTGTTCGGCCTCGGGGCCACCCTGTTCTACGCGCTCACCGGGCAGGCGCCGTTCGCCGACATCATGGCCGCGTTCGGCCCGCCCCCGTCGGCTCGCGCGTTGCGGCCGGAGGTGCCCGCCGGGCTGGACGCGGTACTCAGCCGGATGATGGCCGCCGACCCGGACCAGCGGTACCCGTCGGCCGAGGCCGCGATGCGGGCGCTGCTCCCGTTCCTCCCGCACACGTTCGCGCCGCCGGCGCTCCCGGCTCTTTCGCCGGCCGCGCCCGAGGCCGCCCGCGTCGGGTCGTCCGACGCCGGTTCGCACCCGACCGCGCACACCGCCCCGTCGCGGGTGCTGATCGTGGACGACCAGGCGGACATCCGCCGCCTGTGCCGGGTCGCCCTGGGCGCGGAAGGGCTGCTGTGCGACGAGGCCGGCGACGGGCCGGACGCCGTCGCGCTGGCCGCGGCCCACCCGTACGACCTCGTCCTGCTCGACGTGGACCTGCCCGGGTTCAGCGGCGAGGAGGTGCTCCGGCGCCTGCGCCAGAAGCCGCCGACGCGGCACCTCAAGGTGGTCATGTTCTCCGGCGCCGCCAGCGGGGACGAACTGTCCCGCATCATGCTCGCCGGGGCCGACGACTTCGTCACCAAGCCGTTCAGCGTGGTGCAACTCCGCGCCCGCGTGAAGGCGGCGCTGCGGCTCAAGGACGCGCAGGACCGGTCCGACGTGCTGAACCGCGAGCTGCTCACGGTGAACGCGGAACTGGAGCAGGCGCTGGAGGCCCGCGACGGCGAACTGATCCACGCCCGCAACGGGCTGGTGCTGGCGCTGGCGAAGATCGTCGAGCACCGCTCGACCGAGACCGGCAAGCACCTGATGCGGTTGCAGCGGTACTGCCGGGTGCTGGCCGAGGAGGCGGCGGCGCTGCCGGCCTACGCCCCGGTCATCGACGCCAACTTCATCCGCGTGCTCGAGGACGCGGCCCCGCTGCACGACATCGGCAAGGCGGCGCTGCCCGACCACATCCTGAACAAGCCCGGCCCGCTCGACGCGGGCGAGCGGCTGCTGATGCAGGCGCACACCACCATCGGCGCGGACACGCTCCGCGAGGTGTCCCGGCAGCACCCGTTCGCCACCGCGTTCCTGCACACCGCCATCGACATCGCCCGGAGCCACCACGAGCGCTGGGACGGCACCGGCTACCCGGACCGGCTGGCCGGCGGCGACATCCCGCTGGTCGCCCGACTGCTGGCCCTGACCGACGTGTACGACGCGCTGCGGAGCCGGCGCGTGTACAAGCCGGGGCTGTCGCACCACACCACCGTTCTGACCATGACCGAAGGCTCGCCCGGCTACTTCGACCCGGCGCTGGTGGAGGTGTTCCGGCGCGTCGCCCCGCAGTTCGACCGCATCTTCCGCGACCACGGCGAGTGACCGAATCAGGGGTCCGAAGGATGGGCCGCAGATGACGCAGAGCGAACGCAGATGAAATCGGAAAACAGGAAGGGGCATTGATTTCATTCTGCTCGCTCGTTCTGGTTTCATCTGCGTCTGCTCTGCGTCATCTGCGGCCCATTCTTCGGACCTCTGCCCTTTCGCAAGAGCCGTTGCATGCCGGCGCGCCCAACGTAAGATGGAACGATCGCGTGCGCCCCGCGGCCCGTTCCCCCGACACACCCGCCCTGCGGGAAAGGCTCCTTTGATGGCCAAGCTCGACCGCCGCGGCCCCGACACGTCCGACATCAACCCCGCCTGGAAGCTCCACGACGCGTTCGAGACCTACGGGGTCAAGAACTGGGGCAAAGGGTACTTCGGCATCAACAAGCAGGGTCACGTCACCGTCCACCCGGACAAGGAACCGGAACGGGCCATCGACCTCAAAGACCTCGTCGATCAGATCCGCACCCGCGGCATCCAGCCGCCCCTCCTGCTCCGCTTCACCGACATCCTCCAGCACCGCATCGGCGAGATCGCCGGCGCGTTCGAGAAGTCCCGCACCGAGTACGGGTACACCGGCGAGTACCACTGCGTGTACCCGATCAAGGTGAACCAGCAGCGGCACGTGGTCGAGGAGGTGCTGAACTTCGGCAAGGGCCACAACTTCGGGCTGGAGGCCGGCAGCAAGCCGGAACTGCTCGCGGTGCTGGCCCTCACCAACGGCGTGGACACGCCCATCATCTGCAACGGGTTCAAGGACGACGAGTTCATCCGGATGGTGGTGATGGCGCGCAAGATCGGCAAGAACATCATCCCGGTGGTGGAGAAGTTCACCGAACTGGAACTGCTCGTCAAGTACATGGAGGAACTGGGCGTCCGCCAGCCGATCGGCGTGCGGGTGAAGCTCGCCAGCCGCGGCAGCGGGCGGTGGCGCGGCAGCGCCGGCTACCGGTCCAAGTTCGGCCTCACCCTCACCGAAGTGCTGGAGGCGTTCGAGTACCTCAAGAGCAAGGAACTCGGCGACTGCCTGCAGATGACCCACTTCCACATGGGGTCGCAGGTGTCGGACATCCGCAAGGTGAAGGACGCGCTGTCGGAGGCGGCCCGCGTGTACGTGGAACTGTACCGGCTCGGTGCGGGGCTGAAGTACATCGACGTGGGCGGCGGGTTGGGCGTGGATTACGACGGCTCGCAGACGGCGTTCGAGAGCAGCACCAACTACACGCTACAGGAGTACGCGAACGACGTGGTGTACCGGATCAAGTCGGTGTGCGACGAGGCCGGCGTGCCGCACCCGGCGATCATCTCCGAGAGCGGGCGGGCGCTCGTCGCGTACCACTCGGTGCTCGTGTTCGACGTGCTCGGCACGTCCGACTTCGACAAGTGTACCGCACCGGAGTCGCTACCGGACGACGCCCCGGAGCCGATCCGCGACATGTACTCCAACTTCCGCGACCTGAACAAGAAGAACTTCCTCGAGTACTACCACGACGCCGTGGACCAGATGGAGAAGACGCTCGCGCTCTTCAACCTGGGCCACCTGACGATCGAACTCCGCGCGCTGGCGGAGCGGCTGTTCTGGGCGTTCGGCCGCAAGCTGCAGCGCATCGTCCGCGACCTCGACTACGTACCGGAGGAGTTGAACGGCCTGGACAGCCTGCTGTCGGACACCTACTTCTGCAACTTCTCGGTGTTCCAGAGCATGCCCGACGCGTGGGCCATCAAGCAACTGTTCCCGATCATGCCGATCCACCGGCTGACGGAACCGCCGACCCGCCGCGGGGTGCTGGGCGACATCACCTGCGACAGCGACGGCAAGATCGACCAGTTCATCGACCTGCGGGACGTGCGGACCACGCTGGAACTGCACCCGCACAACGCGAACGAGCCGTACTATCTTGGGGCGTTCCTGCTCGGCGCGTACCAGGAGATTCTCGGCGACCTGCACAACCTGCTCGGGGACACGAACGCGGTCCACGTGTCGATGGAGGAGGACGGGACGCCGTCGATCGACTCGGTGGTGAAGGGCGACACGGTGACGGAGGTGCTGAACTACGTGCAGTACAGCGCGGAGAAGTTGACCGACCGGATGCGGAAGGACGTGGAGAAGGCGGTGAAGCACGGCCGCATCACGGCGGCGGAGGCGCGGCAGTTCCTGCGCTTCTACGAGAACGGCCTGGAGGGGTATACTTACCTCGAAGAGCCGAGCGCGTGACGCGCCGCCGCGAGGAGGGTGATATGACCGACGTTGCGAAGAACGAGCCGCTGAAGCTGATCCTTGCGCACGGCGGCGGTGCGCTCCTGTGGCTGCCGTACGCGCAACTCGATCAAGTGCGGGCGCTACTCGACCAGTACAAGGTGAATTACTGGTGGAACGAGTGGGTCTTCCCGTTCGACGAGAAGAACCCGGTCACCAGTATCAGCGTCAGCGTCAACGAAGACCCGGCGCGGGTTCAGGCGGTCCTCGACGCGAACCCTTGACGGAGTCGCCCATGCCGCTGGCCGACGACATCCGCGCGCTTCGGGACCGAACACTCGCGGAACTGAACGCGGCCTTCGATTACTATTACCACAGCGAAGTAGCCTGGGGGTTGGCGAATCATGCGTTCTCGACCAACCCGCTCCAGCCGTACCACAACCCGACGACCGGGACGACCGCGACCGGTGCGGACCTGGGTGCCCTTTCGGCCGGATACATCAACCGGCAGTTGATCGAAGCCACCTTCCAGCAGTTCCTGTCCGTCTTCGAGGTGTTCGTCGGCGACCTGCTCCGCCTGTGGCTCACCGCCCACCCGCGCGCCATCGGTGCCAAGACGGTCGAACTGAAGGACGCGCTCGACGCGGGCGACCTGCCCACGCTGGTCGCGCGGTTGGTCGATCACGAGGTCGCGGAGGTCACCTACAAGTCGCCCCGGACGGTGTTCCAGTACATCGAACGGCGGATCGGGCTTCCCCTCCCGACGGCCGCGGAGATCGACCGACTCGCGGAGGCGAAGGCGACCCGCGACGTGCTCGCTCACAACCGGGGGGCGGTCGATGCCGGGTACCGGACGAAGGCCGGGGCGCTGGCCCGGTTCACGGTCGGGCAGCGGATCGACCTGCCCAAGCCCTACCACCGTCGCACCTGGGAACTCGTCGCGAAGTTGGTCGCCGACCTCGCGGACGCGGCGGCGGTGAAGGCGGCGTAGCGCGGCATCCCCGGAGGCGTTCGCGTGGCCCCGTTCCACCTCCGGTACACCCTGACCCGCCGGCAGCGGCTCGCGGTCGAACTGGTGCCGTGGCTCCCGGCCCTCGCCGCGGCGCTCGGCTTCACCGTCGGGGTCGCGTTCCTGGCCGTGCATGTGTCGCGGTGGTTCCTCCCGCTGCTCCTGCTCCCCCCGGTGATGTACCGGAGCCTGGTCGCGTTCGCCTTCGACCTCGTCGTGCGCGGCGGGCACCCGGTGGACGTGCTCGCGGACGACGCGGGGCTTGAGGTGCGGTCCGGCGGCGCGGCGAAGTGGCTCCCGCTCGACGGCGTCTTCCAGGTGTTCCGCTCCGGCGACGCGTGGACCGTCCTCCACCTCGACGGCACCGTACTCACCATCCCCGCCGACGCGATCACCGCGGAACAGGTCG
>JAYUBA010000572.1:0-6199 GCA_043741075.1 Frigoriglobus sp. | reverse complement strand
TGTGCTACGAACGTCGGCCCTCCGGGCGAAGAGAAGACATCGAGTGCCTTTTGTCTTCCGCCCCGGAGGGGCCGTCGTTCGTAGCACAGGGCGGAAGTCCTGTGACGCGATAGATGCCTCGCACCTAATCGTCGTCATCCACCTCGACGTCCGCCTTCACCTTCTTCGCGGGTTCCGCTTTCGTCTGCTTCGCGTCGTCCGGTTTCGCCTTCTTCTTGCCCTTCTTTTTCTTCTTCTCGCCGTCGTCGTCGTCGTCCTTCCTCATGCGCTTGGCGACCAGGAACGCCAGCCCGCCGCCGACCCCGGCGGCCAGCAGCACGCCCAGCGCGATGAGCAGCCACGGCGTCTTCTTCGCGGGCGTGGCCGCCGGTTCGGGCGTGGGCGCGGGCGCGGTCACGACCGGCTCCACCTTCTTCGGCTCCTCCTTCTTCGGCGGCGGCGGCTCCACCTTCGGCGACGGCGGCGGCTCCTCGACCTTCGGGGACGGCGGCGGCTCGACCTTCGGCGCGATCTTGTCGTCCACCTTCGCGGCCAGCGCGGACGGGTTCACGAGCAGCTTCTTCGACAGGTCCGGGGTCAGGTTCGCCCGCTTCAGGAACAGGAGCGCGAAGCAGGTATTTACGATCGGGGACTGGCCGGGGAACCCGCCGTCGTCGCCCCAACTGCCGTCGGCGAGCTGGTGGCACACGAGGATCTCCGCGCCCCACAAGTACCAGTCCTTGTCGCCGAGCTTCCGCAGGTCGTACAGCACCGCGATGCGCTCCATCGCCCACAGGAAGTACAGCCCGCCGGCGTCCTTCACGGTGGGCCGGCCGACGGTGTCGCCGACCGGCGCGCCGACGGCCTTGCCGAGCGCGGCGAAGGCGTTGATGATGACCGGGTCGTTCTCCGGCCGCACCCCCGGCTCCGGGGCGACGACGTGGCCGATGGCGACGCCCAGGAGGGCGATGCAGGTGAACTGGGGGCCGCCGTCGGCCCCGGTGCGGACGAAGGGGTAGCTCCAGGTGCCGCCCGGCCCCTGGCTGGTGCGGAACCGCCGGTTGACGAGCGCGAACGTGCGGTCCACCGGGATGTCGTGCTTGCGGGCGGCCCACAGGCCGATCATCGCGAAGTGCGTGGTCGAGTTGTCGGTGGTCGCGTCGTACAGGTCCTGCCCTTTGTCCTTCGGGTCGGCCGGCAACTTCCCCTCGCCGTCCACCCAGATGGGCAGGCGGCGCATGTCCTCCGGCAACCCGGACCGGATCTTCGTCACGTCGGGCGGCGGGTCGGTCTTCGCGCTCACCTTGCGGAGCGCATCGACCAGCTTCAGGATGCTCGGCTCGCCGTACTTCTGCGTCTTATACCCCCACCCGCCGCTGGGCATCTGCGCGGCGATCAGCCGGCCGGCGAGCAGTTGGATGTACCGCGTATCGACCTTGTCCTTCATCCGGTCGAGGAACAGGATTGCCAGCGTCAACTCGTAGGTCGAATCCAGGTCGCCGGCGGCGGCCCGGACGATGCTCGCGGCCCGCTTCAGGCCCGGGTCCGAGGTCGGCACGCCGCACTCGACCAGGGTCAGCCCGACGAGGGAGGTGTAGCCGATGCCGTTCGCCTCCTTGGCGGTGGCGCCGGTGCCCCAGTACCCGGCCCCCTTCTGCTCCTTCTTGAGGAACTTCACCCCCATCTCGACGCGCTGGTCGATGGTGGCCTGGTCGGCCGGCTGTTGGGCGGACGCCGGCGCGGCGGCGAGCAGGGAGAGGGCCGCGGCGAGTGCGGCGGCGCGACCGAGAACCCGACGAACGAGCATGACACGACCCCAGAGATGAGGAAGCCCGACCCGCGCAGAACGCGCGACGGCCGACGACCGTTGGAACCGGGGCCGTTCGGTTTCGGCGGTGCGTTTAGGCGAGTGACGACCGCACCGACGGCTCACGGGTCCGCGCTGTGTACAGTGCAAGGGTAGCTTCAATCGGCGCGGAACGCTACCGGAAAAGCGGACGGGAAGTCGTCTGCGCGGCGGGAACTGGGGTGCGCGGCCCGGCGGAGACGCGCCGCGCTCAACGAAACGAACCGGGCCGCCCGAAGGTCGGGCGGCCCGGTTCTGACTTCGCAAGTGGTCGCGGGTTCGGCTGTTAGCCGCCGCAGCAGTCGTCGGCCTTGGCCTTGGCGGCGGCGTCTTCCTTCACCTGGTCCACCTTGTTCTCGACCTTGTCCGCGGCCTCTTCGGTGCGGTTCCCGGCCTTGTGCAACTTCTCCTTGGTCCAGTCCTTGACCTCTTCGGCCTTCTCGGCGACCTTGTGACCGACCTTCTTGGCGGTCTCCGAGATCGCGTCGCCGGCTTCCTTCAGCTTGCCCGTAATGGTATCGGCCATGATCGTTCTCCTTCGCGTTCAAGTTGGGTATTTGTCTTTGCCGGGTTTATCGGCCCGGCGTCCGTTATGGGAGAAGTAGAGAAGCAACCGGCGTGCCGTTCGCATTGCGTTGCTAAATCGGAGTAGCGAGAATACTCCCGGAGGCACCGATGACCGACGAACACCGGATGGAGCAGTTGTCGCGCGCGTACGCCCAGGCGGTCGCGGCCGTGTGCGGGTGTACCCACGCGCGGCCCGAAACGGACTACGGCATCGACATGACGCTCCGGCGGGTCGAGCAGGTCGGCAGGGTGTTCCGCCCGGTGGGTCGGGGCCTCGACATTCAGCTGAAGAGCACCACGAAAGCGACCGTCACGGACGATGAGGTGGTCCACGATCTCGAAGCGCGGGCATACAACATCCTGAGGCGGTCTACACATGCGGCCCCGCATTATCTGGTTCTGTTCGTGATGCCACCTGATCCGGCCGAGTGGATCGCTCAGAACGAAGAGCGACTCGAACTCCGCCGCTGCGCGTACTGGTTGTCGCTCCGCCGGGCGCCGGCCGTTTCTAACACGGCCTCGATTCGCGTTCGCATCCCGCGAGGAAACCAGTTCACACCGGCCGCTCTGACGCGGATAATGGAAGCGATCCTGCGACAGGAGGACGTATGAAATTCGGACCGATGCCGACGCCCGCACAGATTCGGGCGTACTTGAGCGCCCGCGACTGGCGGTTCGGCTGGTCGATCGGTGCGGTGGGGGCGATGTACGTCCACCGCGACCTCTCCGACGACGGGAACCCGATCACCGTGTTCGTTCCGGCGTCGGACGAGTTCGATGACTACACCCAGCGCGTGCTGGACGTCAGTGACACGCTCCAAGCATTTGATCGCCGCGACCGCGCCGCCGTCCTCGCGGAGATGCTCGCCACCGACACGGCACCCGCGCCGCGGACCCCGCCCGTGCCGGCGGCGTGATCGCTCCTCCCACGCGAGACACGCGCGCTGTCGCAATCGCCCGGCACGTCTGTTACGTCGGATGGGTGACGCTCCGCGCTCACTGGAAGACGACATGCGCATTCCCCTCCTCGCTCCGCTCGCCCTGATCGCGTTCGCTCCGCCCGCGGGCGCGGCCGACGACGGAAAGTTGCTCGCGCAGCAGGCGCAGACCGTCCTCAAGACGCACTGCTACCGGTGCCACGGGCAAGACGGCAGCATCGAAGGGTCGCTGAACTACGTCACCGACCTCGGCAAGCTCGTCGCGCGCAAGAAGGTCGTGCCCAGCGACCTGAAGGGCAGCCGGCTGTTTCGGCGCGTGGACGAAGGCACCATGCCGCCGCCCGACGAACACCCGCGGCCGGGCGCCGCCGAAGTCGCGGTGCTGAAGAAGTGGATCGAGGCCGGGGCGCCCACCGGCGATGTCGCCGTGCGCACGGCCATCACGCAGGCCGATGTGTACGCCGCCGTGCTGGCCGATCTCGAAACGATGGACCGGCGCGCCCGCCGCTTCCAGCGCTACTTCACGCTCACGCACCTCTACAACGCCGGCCTCTCGGATGAAGAACTTCAGACGTACCGCAACGCGCTCGCGAAGCTCGTCAACAGCCTGTCGTGGGGGTCGAAGATCACGAACCCGGTCGCGGTGGACGCCAACCGCACCGTACTCCGCATCGACCTGCGGTGGTTCGTTTGGGATGCGACCACCTGGAACCGCGTCCTCCAAGAGTACCCATACGGCATCCTTGACGACTCCGTGAGCGCGCGGGCGGTAGCCGTCGGGACGCTCGCGAAGCAACCGCTCGTCCGCGCCGACTGGTTCGTCGCCACCGCGTCGCGCGCGCCCCTCTACTACGACGTGCTGCAACTCCCCGCGAGCCTCACCGAACTAGAAAAGACGCTTCGCGTCGATGCCGCGGAGAACATCAAGCAGGAACGGGTCGCACGCGTCGGCTTCAACGGCAGCGGCATCTCGCGCTTCAACCGCGTGCTGGAGCGCCACGACTCCGCACAGGGCATGTACTGGCGCACCTACGACTTCGACGAACCGCCCGCGAACCTCGTGGACCGCGTCAACGGCGGCCTCCTGCCGGACCGCCGCAACATCTTCGCGTTCCCGCTCGGGCCGGGCGGCCTCGCCGACAACCCGTTCCAGCACGCCGGCGGCGAAGCCATCTTCGCGCTGCCCAACGGCCTGCACGCGTACTACCTCGTGAACGCGGTCAACGTGCGACTCGACAAAGGGCCGCTCGCCATCGTGAGCGACCCGAAGCGCCCGGACCGCGCCGTCGAAGCGGGCGTGTCGTGCATGTCGTGCCACGTCACCGGGATTCTGCCGAAGGCCGATCAGGTACTCGACCACCTCGCCAAGAACCCGAAGGCGTACAAGCCGGCGGAGGCCGAGGTGGTCCGTGCGCTGTACCCCGGCAAAGAAGCCGCGCTGAAACTGATGGAAGACGACGGCAAGCGGTACGCGGTCGCGGTGGCGAAGACCGGCGCGAAGGTGAGCCGCTACGAAGCCGTCAGCACCATCACGCAGAAGTACGAGGCCGATGTCGATCTGCTCGCCGCCGCGAGCGAAGTCGGGCTATCGGCCGACGAACTCCGCGGACGCATCAGCCAGTCGGACGCGCTGGTGAAGCACGTCGGCTCGCTCCGCGCCGGCGGCACCGTGACGCGGCAACTGTGGGTGCAGGCGTTCGGCGACATCGTGCGCGAACTGCGACTCGGCGGGTTGTACCAATCGAACCTGAACGGCCCGACGAACCGCGACAACACCGGCGAACTCGACCCGCTCGAAGCCCGCGGCGACTCCGCGAACCAGTGGGCGTTCACCGCCGACGGCCGCCGCGCGGTCGTCGCGTCGGGCGACCGCAGCGTGCGCTACTACGACGTGGAAGGGCGGCGCGACATCAAGCGGTTTGTCGGCCACACCGCGAGCGTATGGGCGGTCGCGCTCAGCGCCGACGGCACGTTCGCCGCGAGCGGGAGCATGGACGGCACCGCCCGCGTGTGGGACGTGCAGACCGGCTCCGAAGTCGCGAAGTTCGCCGACCACACCAGCCTTGTGAGCGCGGTCGCGTTCACGCCGAATGGTAAGTGGATTCTGTCCGGGAGCTTCGACGGAACGGTCGTGTACTGGAAGATCGCCGACGGCAAGGAGGGGTGGCGCGCGGAGAAACTCGGCCTCGTCACGGCGCTCGCGGTCGATCCCCTGGGGAAGTTCGTCGCGGTCGCGACCGAGAACGCACTGGTGCTGCTCGACCTCGCCGACGGCCACGAGCTGAAACGCTACGGCAAGTTCGCGTCGCCGCTATCGGCGGTGGCGGTCAGCCCGAACGGCAAGTGGATCGCGGCCGGCAACGACGCGGGGACGGTTCGCGTCTGGCTGGTGGGCGAAGAGAAGGCGAAGTTCACGCTGACGGGTCACGAGGGTGGCGTGCGGAGCGTCGCGATCAAGGACGGGGGCCGCTGGGTGCTGACGGGCGGCGCGGACCGGACGCTACGATTGTGGGCCACCTTTTCCGAAAAGCAAACGATTCCGGTGTTTCGCAAGCACGCCGCGAGCGTGACCGGCGCCGCGTTCCTCGACAACGGCACGCAGACCGTTTCCGGCGACCGCGACCTGACCGTACTCCCGTGGAAGATCGACACGTTCCTCGGCGCCGCGCCGGCGGTCGCGCCGAAGGTAGATGTGCCGAAGACGCCGGACATGATCCCGTACGCGCAGCCGTGATCTCGGTTTTGCCTTCTCCCCTTGCGGGAGAGGGTGGCGGCGCTTCGCCGACGGGTGAGGGGTGTTGAGCTTTACGAGCGACGCGAAGCTGACTTGGGGTGTTCAGGGTTACCCCTCACCCGTCGGCGAAGCGCC
>JAYUBA010000571.1:0-1823 GCA_043741075.1 Frigoriglobus sp. | reverse complement strand
GTGCTTTTCGCAAAGAGCACGCGGGCCGCGTGCGCTACGACCCGACCGCGCGCCAGTCGAGATGGACATATCGCGAAGGGGAGGTAAACTGGGCGGCCCGCGCGGCCGGAAAAGTCGCTCTATTCGGGTGCCGCGAACGCCGATACTCTCCCATCGGGCAGGATCAGCTCATATTTGGGAGTTCCACGTGACGGACGCCCCGCCGGACCGCTTGAGCGGTCGCGATTACCTGCTGCTGGCCGCGTTCTGCCTCGCGCTGTTCCTCACGTGCCCGCTGTTCGGCAAGCGGCTCACCGGGCACGAGTCGGTGCTCGCCCAGAACAGCCGCGAGATGCTCATCGACCAGGACTGGCTCGTGCCGAAGGTGGGCGGGGAGGTGTGGCTCGAACGCCCGCCCATGCCGGATTGGGTCATCTGCGCGGTGTACGCGGTCGCCGGAACCTCCGCCAACGACGGGGTCGCGCGGCTCGCCGCCGTGCTGGTGGCCGTGCCCCTCGTCCTAATCGTGGCGAACTTCGGCGCGCTCCTCTACGGCCGGGCCGCCGGGCTGATGGCCGGCGGCATCTTCGCCACCATGCACGAGACGTACTCGTACGCCAGCAACCCCGAAGCCGACATCTTCCTGTGCCTGATCGTGACCGCGTGCCTCGCCGCCTTCGCGCGGCTGGAGTTCGGCGCGCGGGCCGACCGCGCGGGCGAGTCGGGCCACTTCGTCGGGCCGCGCCCGTGGGCGGTGCTGGCCTTTTTCGCGCTCCTCGGCGCGACCAACATGGCGAAGGGCGTGATCTTCGGGACCGTAATGGCCGGGCTGCCGGTCGCCGGCTACCTGCTCTGGAACCGCTCGTGGGGCCAGTGGAAGCGGTACGTGTGGCTGTGGGGCTGGCTGGCCGCGGCTGTGGTGGCGCTGGCCTGGCCGATGGCCGTGATCGCGCGGCACCCGGAGATCGTGGAGTTGTGGAAGGACCACTACTTCCGCCGGCTGAACAAGGGCTATCTGGCCGAACCGTGGTGGTACTACGCGGCGAACGTGCCCTACGTGCTGCTGCCGTGGACGCCGGCCGCGCTGATCGGGCTGTGGCAGACCCGCAAGGCCGCGTTCGCCGGGCCGAGCGCCGAGCGGTTCCTGTGGTGCTGGGCGATCATCCCGCCCGCCGTCTTCTCGCTCGCGGACGGGAAGCACCACCACTACCTGCTCCATTGCATGGCCCCGTGGGCGATCCTCTCGGTGCGCGGCGCGGCGGCGGTGTGGCACTTCTGCCGCGTGCGGTTCCCCCAAGGGGGTTACCCGTGGGTGGCAACCGGGCTGGTCGGCGGCGCGTGCGCCGCGCTCCTGTTCGCCTACCGGGCGAAGATCGGCGGGCCGGAGTGGCTCGTGCCGGCGGCGGCGGCGGCGCTCGTGGGGCTGGCGTTCGCGCTCTGCCGCTCGCTCGCGCACCCGAACCCGCGGGTCGCGTTCGCCGGCGTGCTGGTCGCCTGCGCCGGCGCCTACGCCATGTGGACGTGCTACCAGGGCGCCTACCGCGACTCCTACCGGGACGACGCGGCGCTCATGGTGCGGGCCTCCGGGGCGGTGCCGGCCGACGCGCCGCTGTTCGTCCATTACGACTGGGTCCGGCCGCTCGAAACGTTCTGGGTGCTGTACCACACGCCGCGGCCGGGCACGCTGATCCGCGACCCGTGGGAGCTGAAGGAAAAGGCCGACGGGCGGCGCGAGGCGTTCGTGCTGGCCCGCCGCATGGACGCGCCGGCGCTGGCCGTGATCGGTACGGTGGAGGTGGTGCTGCAAAGCGAGCAGACGCGGCTCGAAGCCGGCCCCGAGTACC
>JAYUBA010000570.1:0-1823 GCA_043741075.1 Frigoriglobus sp. | reverse complement strand
CGGGAGATGGTGTTCATGACCCCGTCGCAGGCGCGGCGTTTCCTGGCGACCGCGAAAGGCAGTCGGAACTACGCGCTCTACGCCCTTGCCCTCGGATCAGGCGCACGGCAGGGAGAGCTACTGGCGTTGTCGTGGGGCGATCTGAACCTCGACGCGGGCACGATGGACGTGCGGCGGGCACTGTCGCAGGTGAAGAATGAGTTTGTCCTCAAGGAGCCCAAGTCCCGCTGCTCACGCCGGACGGTGACACTTCCCGAGTTCGTCGTAAACGCGCTCCGGGATCATCGGCAAGCTGCCCTGAAAGCAGGGCTGATCGCCGCTCCCATGTTCGCGACCAAGAACGGAACCTACCTTCAGAAGTCGAACGTGTTGCGTGAGTTCAAGTCGCTCGTGAAAGTGGCGAACGAGGACGCGACAAAGAAAGCTGCCGAGACGAAAGCCGAAGTGGATTTGATTCCGGCCGGCGTTCGGTTCCACGATCTTCGCCACACACACGCCTCGTGCCTCATTGGGGCGGGGCACAGCATCAAGGCGGTTTCCCGGCGACTCGGGCACGCCGACATCACGATCACGTTGAAGGTCTACGCGCACTTGATGCCCGACGACGACGTGAAACTCGCCAGCGGCGCGGGAGTCTTGTTCGGGTGAGTATGGCTGTCAATTGGCTGTCAAACGGCTCACGCTCTGCGACCCAGCCGGAAACGAAAAACGCCGCAAGCCCTTTGGCTCGCGGCGTTTTCGCTGAGGGTGACTGACGGGGTTCGAACCCGCGACTTCCAGAACCACAATCTGGCGCTCTAACCAACTGAGCTACAGCCACCACGAGCGGACGGCACGAAACCGCCCGCACCGTTTTCATACACCCCGCACGGCCCGGCGTCAACCGCGGGCGCCGGTCCCGCTCGTATTCCGCCCGCCGCCGCGGTATCAAGAGGATACCCGTTCGCCCCCGGAGGTTCACGCCATGTCCGCGCCGCACGTCGAACACGTCGAGATGACCGGCCACATCGTCGATTCGCTCCTGCTCCCGAAGGTGCTCGACGCGATCCTGTCGCGCGGCGGGCGGTACAACATCGAAACGCTCCGGCTCGGCCAGCGCCAGGACGACCCCAGCTTCGTCCGCATCGAGGTGCGCGCGGACACGCCCGAACAGCTCGAAGCGATCCTCGCCGAAGTCCACCCGCACGGGGCCGTGCCCGCGGCGCCGGGCGACGGCCGCACCGTTGCGGCCGACATGGACGGCGCGTTCCCGGACGGCTTCTACTGCTCCACTAACTTCCGCACGCAGGTGCGCCTCGCGGGCGAGTGGGTGGACGTGGAAGACCAGGAGATGGACTGCGGCATCGCGGTCGATCCCGAAGGGGCCGCGGCCCGGTGCGTCCCGATGACGGCGGTGAAGACCGGCGATCGCATCCTCGTGGGCCGCCTGGGGACGCGGGTGTTCCCGCCCGAGGCCGAGATGCGGCGGCACGAACTGTTCGAGTTCATGGCCAGCCCCGTTTCAAGCGAGCGGCCGAAGGCGGTGAGCGTCCGCGAGATCGCCGGGGCGATGCGGAAGACCCGCGCCGCCGGCGACAAGGTGCTCGCGGTCCTCGGCCCGGCGGTCGTCCACACCGGCGGCGGCGAACTGGTCGCGAAGATGGTCCGCGACGGCTTCATCGACGTGCTGTTCGCCGGCAACGCCTTCGCCACGCACGACATCGAGCAGGCGTTCTACGGTACGAGCCTGGGCGTGTCGCTCGACCACGGCTTGCCGACCGACGAGGGCCACGAGCACCACTTGCGGACGATCAACACGATCCGCCGGCTGGGCGGCGTCGCGC
>JAYUBA010000569.1:0-6201 GCA_043741075.1 Frigoriglobus sp. | reverse complement strand
CCTCTTGGTTTCAGTCCCGAAGGGGCGCGATTCCTCAGCCCAGGGCAACGCCCTGGGTGCGCGGCCCGATGGCACCGGTGTTCCAGCATCGCGTATCTCTACATTCCCGGCAACACCTTATCCGGTTCGGCGAAGATCGCGGGCACGCCGCCGGTGTGGATGAACACCACCGCTGACCCACGCAGGTATTTCCCGGCGCGAACGTCCGCAACCAGCGCCGCCAGCGCCTTCGCCGTGTACACGTGGTCGGTCAGGATCGCTTCCGTCGTCGCGAGCAGGTGCATCGCCTCCTGCCCCGCCGGCGATGGGAGGCCGTATCCCGGTGCGATGAACGACTCGTCCGCGTCGAGATCGGACGGCGCGAGCCGGTGCGGCAGGCCCATGCGCTCGGCGGCGGCGTTCGCGTCGTCGGCCATGCGGGTGGGAATGTCCCACGGCCAGGGCATCGGGCAGATGAGCCGGGCCGGGCACTGGAAGCCCAGCAGCGCCTTGCCCAGCGCGACACCCGCGCCAGTCGCGCCCGCGGACGACACGTAGAAGCCGGCCGGGGTCACGTTCAGCGCCGCGAGTTGCTCCGCGATCTCTGCCATGCACAGCGTGTAGCTGATCGCGGACAGCGGCACCACGCGCGGCGGATCCCAGAAGTAGGGCGTCCGCCCGGCGCGCCGGAACTCGTCCGCCTTCGACGCGAGCAGCGCGTTCAACTCGGGGCCGATCTTCGCGTCGGTGAACTCGACGTGCGCACCGACGAGGTAATCGATCAGCAAGTTACCTTGCGGCACCGTCTTCTGGTGTGCGCGACTGAGGTAGAGCCGGCACTCGATGCCGAATTTCGCGCACGCGGCGGCGGTCGTGCGGCAGTTGTTCGACTGCACCAGCGCGCCCCACACGAACACGTCAGTATCGTGAGCGACCGCGTCGCCGAACAGGAACTCGTTGTGCCGGGCCTTGTTCCCGCCGAGGACGAGGCCGGTGCAGTCGTCGCGCTTCACGAAGACGCGCACGCCCCCGCCGATCTTCGCGGCGAAGCGGGGCAGTTCTTCGAGCGGCGTCGGCAGGTGCGCGAGCCGGACGCGGGGCAAGCGGTCGGCCGCGGCGCGGACTTCCGCCGGGGTGAGCGTCGGGGCGGGCATCGGGTTCTCCGCAAACCGTGTGGGACGTGAGGTTCATCGTAAAGGCGGAAGCGGGTTGCGGCCCGCGGGCGCAACTTTTGGTTGTTGCATCCGCGCGCGGGTTGCGGTCGAACAGTGTGCCCTGAGAAGGGGCCGCTCGCGCCCCGTCCGCCGATTCCGTTGGCGGACACCTCCAATCCGGTAGACTGTCGTGGCCCCGCACCGAACCGGCGGGACCACCTCACCACGGACCGCCGCATGATCTCGACGGCATCAGACGCTGCCCCCGCCCGTCCCGCCCATTCCAACTCCGCGCACCGCCCGAACTCCGTACTCATCGTCGGCGCGGGTCCGGGCGGGCTGGCCGCGTCACTACTGCTCGCCAAGGCCGGGCTGGACGTTCACATCGTCGAGCGCATGCCGCACGTCGGCGGGCGCTGCTCCGCGATCGAGGAGCAGGGGTTCCGCTTCGATCTGGGGCCGACGTTCTTCCTCTACCCGCGGGTGTTGGAGCGCATCTTCAACCTGATCGGCCGCGACCTGCACGCCGAAGTGCCGATGGTCCGGCTGGACCCGCAGTACCGCATCGCGTTCGGCAGCGGCGGCCAACTGAACTGCACGCCGGACCTCGCGAAGTTGGAAGCGGAAGTCGCGAAGATCAGCCCGGCCGACGCGCCGAACGTGCGCCGCTTCCTGGACGACAACCGCGTCAAGATGGAGAAGTTCCGGCCGTGCCTGGAGCGGCCGTTCCAGGGCTGGCGCGACCTCGTGCGGTGGCAGCTCATGAAGCTGTTCCCCACGCTCAAGCCGTGGAAGTCGCTCGACGCCGAACTCGGCCGGTACTTCCGCGACGAGCGCGTCCGGCTCGCGTTCTCGTTCCAGTCGAAGTACCTGGGCATGTCGCCATTCAACTGCCCCAGCCTGTTCTCGATCTTGTCGTTCCTGGAGTACGAGTACGGCGTGTGGCACCCGATCGGCGGGTGCTCCGCGGTGTCCGAAGGTATGGCCCGCGTCGCGCGCGAACTCGGCGTGCGCATCACGCTGAACGAAGAGGTGAAGGAAGTGCTGTTCGACGGCCGGCGGGCCGTCGGCGTGCGGACGCAGAGCGGCGAGCACCGGGCCGACGCGCTCGTGATTAACGCCGACTTCGCCCACGCGATGACGAAACTCGTGCCGAATCACCTGCGCCGCAAGTGGACCGACGAGAAGATCGCGAAGAAGAAGTTCTCCTGCTCCACCTTCATGATGTACCTCGGCATCGAGGGCCGCTACGACGACGTGCCGCACCACACGATTCACACCGCCGCGGACTACGTGAAGAACCTCGCGGACATCGAGCAGCGGCACGTCCTTTCGGAAGACCCGTCGTTTTACGTGCAGAACGCGAGCGTCACCGACCCCGGACTCGCGCCGGCGGGGATGAGCACGCTGTACGTGCTCGCGCCGGTCACGCACCTGCACCCGAACGTCGATTGGTCGAAGGACGCGCCCGCGTTCCGCGCGAAGCTCTTGAAGCAGTTGGAGAAGGTCGGGCTTGCGGGCGTGGAGAAGCGGATTCGCTTCGAGAAGATCGTCACCCCGGCGGACTGGGAGAGCAAGTACCACGTATACCGCGGTGCGACGTTCAGCCTCGCGCACACATGGGGGCAGATGCTGCACCTGCGGCCCCGGAACCGGTTCGACGAACTGGACGGCGTGTACCTGGTCGGCGGCGGCACGCACCCCGGCAGCGGGCTGCCGGTGATCTACGAGTCGGCCCGTATCACCAGCCGGTTGCTGCTCGGCGACTTCGGCCGCGACGCTGAGTGGCTCGGCACGCCCGGTGCGGCGGAGGCCCCGGCGCAACTGCCGGCGACCTGTTAGGATGCGTGTGGATCGGGTCGCGGCTCGGAGGTCGTTGAGATGTCGTACCGTGAGTTCACTTTCCCCGATGTCGTCACCCGGTTGGGGCTAACTCTGACCTCGACGCGGCTATTCCCCGACATCCAGCCGGTCGCGACCTCGGCAGAGTTTCTGAGTCGTCTGGACGACGGGATCACGCTCGCACTCGGCCTCGACACCGAGAAGGCGCGGTCCGAGTTCGTGGTCGCGCCGATCCTCCTCGAGTTCCGCCGGCTGATCGACCGCCGGCACGCGGTGTTCTCCGGTGTGGAATTCAACATCGATCCGACCACGGGGCTGAACGGCTACTGTGACTTCCTCATCACCCGCGGGCCGGAGATTTACATGCTGACCGCCCCAGTGGTCGCGGTCGCAGAAGCGAAGAACGACAACGTGAACACCGGTCTCGGGCAGTGCATCGCGGAGATGCGCGCGGCGTGGCTGTTCAACCAGGCGAGTAAGGCACCGATCACACAGGTGTATGGAGCAGCCACGACGGGAACGACGTGGAAGTTTCTCCGCCTCCGTGACACCGAATTGACACTCGATCAGAGCGAGTATTACGCCCGCGAGGTCGGGCTGGTTCTGGCGATTCTTCAGCACATGGTGGCGACCGCGTAACGGGGGCGAAGTCTGTGACCAACACGGCGGAACGGAATCGGGTCGGCGTGATCGGCGGCGGCCTCGGCGGGCTGGCCGCGGCGTGCGTGCTGGCCGCCCGCGGCTACGCGGTCACGCTGTTCGAGAAGAGCGCGTGGCTCGGCGGCAAAGCGACCGTTCTCGAAGAAGCGGGCTTCCGCTTCGACATGGGGCCGACGATCCTCACCATCCCGTCGGTGCTCCGCCGCATCTTTTCGGAAGCCGACCGCCGGCTCGAAGACTACCTCGACCTGATCCGCCTCGACCCGCAGTGGCGGTGCTTCTTCGCCGACGGCACTTCGCTCGATCTGGTCGAAGACGTGGACGCGATGGCGAAGGCACTGGCCGAATACGCGCCGGACTCGGCCGCGGGGTACAAGCGGTTTCACGCGCTGTCGGAGCGACTGCACCGCATCTCCGACCGGCACTTCTTCTGGAAGTCGATCGGCGGCGTCCGCGACATGATCGACCTCCGCGCCGGCTTCTCGATGTCGTTGATGGGCGACGTGCTGAACATGCGGATGGGCCGGTCGGTCGCGGGCACCGTGCGGAAGTTCGTGCCGGACCCGCGCGTCGCGCAGATGCTCGACCACTTCACGCAGTACGTCGGCTCGTGCCCCGAGTCGTCGCCCGCGGTGCTGTGCGGCATCGCCCACATGCAGACCACCGAAGGCATCTGGTACCCGCGCGGCGGCACCCGCGCCGTGCCCGAGGCGCTCGTGCGCCTGGGCGAAGAACTCGGCGTGGAGTACCGCACGGAGACCGGCATCAAGCGCGTGCTGACCGACGCTTCCGGTAAGCGCGTGCGCGGCGTCGAGACCGACGGCGGTGAGGTGCTCGAACTCGCCGCCGTCGTGTCGAACGCGGACAGCGCCCGCACGCACCGCGAGCTGCTTCAGGAGTCCGCCCCGCGGGCCGCGAAGCGGTTCGAGAAGCGCCGCGGGTACGAGCCCGCGTGTTCCGGCGTCGTGCTGTATCTCGGCTTGAGCAAGGCGTACGACCACCTGCTGCACCACGACTTCGTCTTCTCGCAAAACCCGCACGAGGAGTTCGAGTCCATCTACCGCAAGGGCGAACCGGCCGCGGACCCGACGTGCTACCTCGCGTCCACGGCGCGCACCGAACCGGCGACGGCCCCGCCCGGCGGCGACGCGCTATACGTGCTAGTTCACACGCCGTACCTGCGGTCCCATCACGACTGGAAGGCGATGCTCCCGGCGTACCGCAACGTCATCATCGAGAAGCTGAAGACGACCGGGCAGATGCCGGACATCGAGGACCGGATCGTGTACGAATCGGCGCTGACGCCGCAGGACATTCACGACCGCTACCGCGTGTTGAACGGCGCGATCTACGGCTTGGCGAGTCACGGGAAGTGGAACGGCGCGTTCAAGCCGGCGAACCGCTCGCCGGACGTGGCGGGCCTCTACCTCGCTGGCGGCGCGGCCCACCCCGGACCCGGAATGCCGATGGTGCTGATGTCCGGGTGGATCGCGGCCGACGCGCTCGACCAAGATGCGGGCGTAGCGAAGCGTGCGCCGCAGCAGGTACAGGCATGAAGGGGTCTTGGTGAGCTTACCGACGCTTCCCCTCCCGCACCGGTGGCCGTGGCTCGTCCGGCTGTTCCGGTGGTACGCGTGCCGGTACGTCCGCAAGCACTTCCACGCTCTGCGCCTCTCGAACTCCGGACACGCGTTCCCCGCGACCGACGAGCCGCTGCTCGTCGTGCTGAACCACCCGTCGTGGTGGGATCCGCTCATCGGGATCGTCCTGAGCCGGGCGTTCGCGGGGCGGGAGCAGTTCGCCGCCATCGACGCGGTCGCGGTGCGGCAGTACCGGTTCTTCAAGAAGATCGGGTTCGTGGGCGTCGATACGAAGTCGCTCCGCGGCGCGGCCGAGTTCCTCCGCGCCGGATGCGAAATTCTGACGCAACCGCGGCACGTATTCTGGGTGACGGCGCAGGGCCGCTTCACCGACGTGCGCGAGCGCCCGCTCGCGCTACAGTCCGGCGTGGGCCACCTCGCGTCGCGCCTGACCGCGGGCACCGTGCTACCGGTCGCGCTCGAATACACCTTCTGGACCGAGCGCACGCCGGAAGCGCTGGTCCGCGTGGGCGAACCGCTGAAGATCGCCGACCACCCCGGCCTGAACGGTAGGGCGTGGACCGCGCTCATCGAAGCCGCACTGACGCGCAACCTGGACGCGCTGAACGCAGAAGCGGGGCGCCGCGACCCCGCCGCGTTCACCGAACTGCTCGCGGGGAGGTCGGGCGTGGGCGGGGTCTATGACACCTGGCGGTGCCTGAAGTCCTGGGCACGCGGGCGCAAGTTCGACCCGTCGCACGACGCGGCGACGCGCGGGGACAAGCCGTGACGCTCCTCCTTCTCGCGTGGGTCGCGCTGGCGTGCGCCACGTTGCCCGCCCTGCTCTACCTGTGGAACTCGTTCCTGTTCCGCGAGCCGCCTCGCATTTCGGCGACCTTCCCCCCCACCCGTCGGCGAAGCGCCGCCGACCTCCCCCTCCAGGGGGGAGGTCAAAGCGATCTTCTGACCTCCCCCCTGGAGGGGGA
>JAYUBA010000568.1:0-1825 GCA_043741075.1 Frigoriglobus sp. | reverse complement strand
CGCAGATCAAGCCAGCAGGCAGGAGATGCGTTTACAATCTGTCTTCTGCCTTGATCTGCGTTCTTCTGCGTTATCTGTGGCTCTTCTTTTCTTCTTCCGCGAAGCCAAGCACCGTCGGGCCTCGCGTGCAAAGCCACGCTCGACCGCGACCTACGAGCCGCGCAACTCCGGCTCCAGCACCTTCCGCAGACGGGCCTCGACGGCGGGCGGGAGCGGGCCGCACTTCGGCAGCGCACGCACCACGCGGACCGTGTGCGTGTACGTCGCCACGTACGACTCGCACTTCGGGCACCCGCGGGCGTGGACCTCGAACGTTTCGCGGTGCTCGATCACCAGTTCTTCGCCCAGGTAATCGCACAGCGCGGCCATCAGTTCGGCGCAGGTCACGGCGTCACCTCTCCCTCGAAGTGCGGGGCCAGCAGGTCGCGCATCCGCATCCGCGCCCGGTGCAGGCGGCTCTTCACCGCGGCCACGCCCAGCCCGAGCATCTCGCCGATCTCCGCGTTCGGCAGGCCTTCCACGTCCGCCAGAAGGTACACGTCGCGGAACGGCACCGGCAACTCGCCGATCGCCGCCTCGATGATCGCGTGCTGCTCGGCCGCGAGCACCGGTTCGTCCGGCGACACGTTCCACCGCTTCACCGCGGCGTCCGGGGCGGCCGTCTCGAACACGTCGTCGACCGCCTCGCCGCTCTCGTGCTTCTGGCGGTTCGCCCGCTTCGCACGGTGGGCCAGCGCCGCGTTCACCGTGACCCGGTGCAGCCACGTCGAAATCTGCGCGTCGCCGCGGAACGTGTCCAGCTTCCGCACCACCTGAAGTAGCACGTCCTGGGTCACGTCCTCGGCGTCGGCGTCGTTGCCGAGCATCCGGCGCGCGAGGTTGTAGATGCGCGGCGCGTACTCGTGGAACACCAGTTCCGGCGTCAGCTTTTCGGGCGGCGGTGCGACCATCGGCAGCTCGCGGGCGGGGGGCGGGCGCAGGTAATACCATAGTCTCGGCGAGTGAGAGGTGTAAGCCCCCGTCGCGCCGTATCCCCATTCCCCACGCCAATACCATGCCGATCAAGGCCGCCCTGTTCGACTTCGACGGCACGCTCGCGGACAGCTTCGCCGCGATCGCGTCCAGCACCAACCACGTCCGCACCGGTTACGGACTGCCTCCCATGCCGGAGGCGGACGTGCGCACGTACGTCGGCTACGGGTTGGATCACCTGATGGCCGACCTGGTGCCCGGCGCGCCGGTGGAAGAAGCCGTCGCCCGCTACCGCGCGCACCACGGCCGCGTCATGGTCGCGGAAACGCGACTCCTGCCCGGCGTGGCCGAAACGATCCCCGAACTCGCCCGCCGCGGGCTGCGCCTGGGGGTGTGTAGCAACAAGCGCGTCGAGTTCACGCGCGAACTCGTCCGCGCGCTGGGGCTGCACGAGTACTTCACTTGCGTCCTCGGCCCGGACGACGTCGGGCAGCGTGCGAAACCCGACCCGGCCATGCTCTTGGAGGGGCTGACCCGGCTGAAGGTTCCGCCGGTCGAAGCGGTGTACGTCGGCGATATGATCGTGGACGTGCAAACGGCGAAGGCCGCCGGCGTTCCGGTTTGGCTAGTTTCCACCGACGGAACCGGCGGCCCGACGCCAGTCGATGACCTGGGTGCCGACCGCGTGCTGCGGTCGTTCGGGGAGTTGCTGGCGCTGTTGCCCGCGGCGGTATGAGATGGCGGAAAGGTTACATATCACACGAGTTACGAAGCCGACTTCAGCCCGCCCCCGACTGTCTCGACTGTTTAGCGTGCTCCCCAGCGGGTCGCCGCGCTCCAGGGGCGCAGGCGG
>JAYUBA010000567.1:0-6206 GCA_043741075.1 Frigoriglobus sp. | reverse complement strand
CCCTCCCTTCAGGGAGGGGGCCGGGGGGGGGCTTCGGAGCGAACACATGCCCTGGGTGGTCGGCATCGACGAAGCGGGCTACGGCCCCAACCTCGGCCCGCTCGTGCAGGCCGCGGTGGCGCTGCATCTGCCCGACGGCGACCCCGCCGGGTGGGACACGCTCCGCGCGGTCGTCCGCCGCGCGCACGAGCGGCCCGACGGCCGGTTGCTCATCGACGACTCGAAGAAGGTCTACACCCGCGGCGGCCTCGAGGCGCTCGAACGCGGCGTGTGGGCGATCACCGGTGCCGACCCGCGCGCGCTCCACGACTTCCTCTGGAGCGGTGACGACGTGCCCGCGTGGGGCGAAGCCCTGCGCGCCGAAGCGTGGTTCGACGGCGGCGACTCGCTCCCCGTACACATCGACCCCGGCGCGGAGTGGGAGGCGTCCGAGCCGGTGCGGGCGGCCGTCGGCGACCGGTGGACCGGCGACTACCGCGTCGTGCCGGCGCCGCGGTTCAACCGCATGGTGGACGAGTACGGCTCGAAGGGCACTGTCCTCGGTCGCGGGCTGATCGAACTCCTCGAGGCGCTGATGGCCGCGGTCCCGGCCGACGGCGAACCGCTCGTTTTCGCGTGCGACAAGCAGGGCGGGCGGAACTTCTACGCGAGCATCTTGCAGGAAGCGTTCCCCGAAGGGTGGGTGGTCGCGGAGCGCGAGTCGGCCGCGGAGAGCCGCTACCGCGTCGAGGGCCTGCCGCGCGAGGTCGCGATCACCTTCCGCCCGCGGGCCGACGGCGACAGCGTGTCCGTCGCGCTGGCGTCGATGCTGTGCAAGTACCTGCGGGAGGTGTGTATGCGGCAGTTCAACCGCTTCTGGGCGGGGCACGTGCCCGGCATCGCGCCGACCGCCGGCTACCCGCTGGACGCGAATCGCTTCTACGCCGAAATCCGCCCGGCGATGGCGCGGCTGGGGCTGGTCGCGGATCAGGTGTGGCGGAAGAAGTGAGCGCGCGAGTGCGCGCAAAGTAGCCCGCCACTCCGTGGCGGTCCGAAAGTAGCCCGCCACTCCGTGGCGGTTCCCCGTCGCGGGCGAAGACCGCCACGGAGTGGCGGACTACTTTCCGGGCGAAGACCGCCACGGAGTGGCGGACTACTTTCAGACACCCGCGGCCGAGCGTTCCCCATGAGCGACGAAAACGCCCTGCTCCGCGCGATCGCCGCGCACCCGGACGAAGACACCCCGCGGCTCGCGCTCGCCGACTACCACGACGAACACGGGAACGCCGCCCGCGCCGCGTTCATCCGCGGGCAGATCGAACTCGCGCGGCTCGCGGAAGACTCGATGCACCGGCGCGAGGTCGCGTTCCGGTGCCGGCAACTGCTCGACGCCCACGAGGAGGAGTGGCTCGTGCCGCGCGAGGCGTTCGCGTTCGACTGGCACTGGTCGCGCGGGTTCGTCGAGACGTTCACCACGTCGCCGCCCGACCTCGATATGCAGGACGCGGAGTTGTTCCGCACGCACCCGTTCCGCCGACTGTGGGTTTGGAAGTTGGCGGGCAACGTCGATGGGGTCGAGCTGATCCCGCACGATAACGCGCTCACCGCGCTCGACCTGATCGGCAACAATCTGAACGGGAACCAGTTGAAGAAGCTGGCGAAGGTGAAGCACCTGCCGCACCTGCGCGAACTCGGCCTGATGTTCAACGCCCTCCGCGACACCGCGGTGAAGGTACTGTGCGGCGAACCGTTCTTCCAGCGGCTCGACCTGATCCGGCTCGGCGCGAACCCGTTCACTCCCGGCGGGCGGGACCAACTCCGCGCGCACTTCGGCGCCCGCGTCACGTTCGCCCGCGACCGCGACCCGGAGCGGCTGTACACAATCCAGGACGATTACCTTCGGGTCGGGTGGGGCGCGGACTTCACGCAGTTCCTGATGCTACCGGGCATGGAGGTGCAACGGGTGGCGATCTTCGATCACGCCGGCAATCTCCTGCGAACCGATCACCGCCGCGTCCGACTGGTGGCGGGTGCGAACTATCAGCGACGGGATATGAACCGCGAAGACGCTCGCGACAGGTGGCTGGAGGAACTCGGATATCAGTCGGCGACGATCGTGGTGAAGCGGTTCCAGTTCGACGACGGGTTCGGCCTCACGCCGTTCAACTGGTGGGCGGGGGCGTTCGACGGACACCACCGCGGGCAGCGCGCGAGGTTGGAAAACTCGGTCGCGCGGTGGCTGGAGCGGGGGCAGTACCGCATGGACTTCGGCGGCGCAGGCAACGACGTGTGGTTCGACCGCGCCGGCGAGGTGACCGATACGTGAGGCAGGAATGGTTGGCTCTCGCTTTGACCTCCCCCCTGGAGGGGGAGGTCGGCGGCGCTTCGCCGACGGGTGGGGGGCGAGCCGTGCGGATGGGCTAACGTCTTCCCCCCCCCCGCCGCTGCGCGGCGACCTCCCCCTCAAGGGGGGAGGTCAAAGGCAAAGACGCGGCGAACTCACACCTCGACCTTCTTCCACCGCCCGCCGGCGAACCGCAGCGCGAAGAATACCCCGCGCACCCACAGGTCGGTACACATCGCCACCCACGCGCCGAGCAACCCCATGTCGGCACCGGGCACCACACCCAGCACGCCGAGGTTCACCTGCGGGGTGGTCAGCAGATACGCAAGCGGGATGCGCACGCCCAGGAACCCGAACCAACTGAACAGCACCGGCACCCGCGAATCGCCGGCGCCGCGAAGGGCCGCGGTGAAGACGATCTGCGACGCCAGCGCCGGCATCGCGCACGCGATCAGCCGCAGCGCCGGCACGCCCGCGTCCACGATCGGTTGCAGGTCCGGGTCCGGGCAGAACACGCGGAACATCGGCCGCGCCAGCAGGAAGAAGAGCAGCCCCATAACGGACATCACGGCCCCGCCGATGGCGTAGGCGACCCACCCGCACCGCGCCGCGCGGGCCGGCGCGCGGGCACCCAGGTTCTGCCCCACCAGCGTCATCGCGGCCGTGCCGAACGCCGCCCCGGACAGGAACCCCAGCGCCTCCCACCGCAGCGCGATGCCGTGTGCCGACGCCGCCGTGTCGCCCAACCGGTTCACGATGCTCAGGAACCACAACTGGCAGAACGCGGCCGAGAGGCTGTCGATCGCGGCCGGCACGCTCACCCACAGCAGCCGGCGGATCAGCGGGAAATCCGGAACCAGGTTCGCGCGGTGCAGCTTCAGCCCGGACCGGCCGCGGGCCAGAATGACGAGCAGCGTGACGCACCCGATGACGTGACTCAGGCCGGTGCCGAGCGCGATGCCGACGAACCCCATCCCCGACCACGGGCCGACGCCGAAGCACAGCCCCCACGCGAGCGGTACGTTCAGCACCGCGACGAGGCCGAGCACCTTCAAGCCGGTTTTTGTGTCGCCGGCACCCGCGAGGCACGCGGCGCACGCCGACTCGACGATCTGGAACGCGAGTAGCGCCGCCAGCGGGGTGAGGAACTCGACGCACACGCGGGCCGCGTCGCCGGTGAGGTGGAGGGCGTGGATCAGGCCAGGCAGGCCGACGAGCGCCGCCACCGAGCCGACGGTTCCGAACGCGACCGCGAGCAGCACCGCCTGACCGGTCGCGTGCCGCGCCAGCGCCCAATCGCCGGCGCCCACGAACCGCGCGACGAGCGCCGTGCTGCCCACGCTCACCAGCACCGTGTAGCTGGACACGAACCAGTACAGGTAGCCGGCGGTGGTCAGCGCGGAGAGGTAGCCGGTGCGCTGCCGCGGGTCGGGCAGTTCGAACCGCCCGGCGAGGAACTGGTCCGAGAGCTGGACGACGAGGTGCAGGTACTGTTGCGCGAGGGCGGGGAGGGCGAGGGCGAGTACCTGCCGCCAGAGCGGCCCCGAGAGCCGGCCCGGCGGTGCGGCGTGCGCGTCCATCCCTCCATAATAGTGCGCGGCGCGGTCACTTCCTGCCGGCCTTGCGGCGGCCCTTCGTGCCGGTCGTCACCGGCGGCGGCTCCGTCTTGGCCCGCAGTACAATGCGGAAGTTGCCCAGGGTGAGCACGCCGAGGATGTCTGCGGTGGTGCCGGGGGCGAAGACTTCGGGCCGCAGCTTGTAGATCACGCGGCGCCCGTCCTTCGCGTCGTCCAGCACGCCGGCCTGGCGCATCACGCCCAGGTGGTGCGACATGTTCACCATCGGGATGCCGACCAGGTCGGCCAGTCGGCCGACGTGCTCGGGGCCTTTGGCCAACTGCCACAGGACGCGCAACCGGGTCGGCTCGGCCACGGCGGCGAGCAGCGCGGCCACTTTGCGGGCTTCGGGAAACTCGGTCATCTCTTCACCAAAGGGACACCGCGAACCGCGGCGGTGGCGGGCGGGCAACAAGGAGAAGTAACCATACGAACCGCGACGGCATCGTGCCACCGTGCGAATGAAAATGGCAACGGAATGAGCCGCACAGGCGGTCTCGGCGACCGTCCGCGCGGCTCGGGGTATCGGACGAAAGAGCCGGCGGCGGGATTCGCACCCGCATGGGCCGAGGTACGAGCTCGGTGCCTTTCTGTGTCGCGCCACACCGGCGGGTCAGAACTTGGAACGTCGAGAGAGGGCGGCGCGGGGGGAGTCGAACCCCTCACCTCGGCCTTCACAGGGCCGCGTGCTACCGCTACACCACATGCCGCACGAACCGGGCCGCGCCGCCGCGCCCCGAGTGATCCTGGGTGGGATCGAACCACCGTTCTCCTCCGTGTCAGGGAGGCGCCTTGAACCGCTGGGCCACAGGATCGTTGGGAAAGGATGAATGCTGAAGGCTGAAGGATGAATACAAGAGGCTCGGAGCTTTGATTCATCCTTCAGCCTTCAGCCTTCATCCTTTCCGCCGCAGGAGCGGAGGGGGTGGGATTCGAACCCACACGCCCCGTTGAGGGGCGATCGCGTTAGCACCGCGACCCGGCCAGCCGTATCCGGCTCCCGTCCGTACTTCGAGCCAGTGGAACCGCGGGGAGTCGAACCCCGACGTCGTGTTTGCAAGACACAGCTCCCGCCCGCGGGCGATCCCGTTCGTTCAGTGACCGAGGTGGGAGTCGAACCCACACTAGACAGGCTCTCGACCTGCCGGCTCTACCAGTTGGCCTACTCGGTCGTCCAGTCGCGAAGCCTGGGACTCGAACCCAGCAGCCCGGGCATATGAAACCCGGTTGAGCGCCTGCCCGCCCGCGAAACAATCAGTTGCGGACCTCAGAGTTGAACTGAGCATCCGGGCTTATGAGACCCAGCCGGGCGCCGGCCCGTCCGCAATGCGTCGAGTGGTGACGGTGGGATTCGAACCCACACTGTCCACGTTCTGAGCGTGGCGACTCCTGCCAGTTGGTCTACATCACCAGGGGGAAGAAAGGATGAATGATCAATTATGAAGGATGAATACAATGCAGCGGAGCTTCCGCGTCTTCTATTCATCATTCATCATTCATCACTTATCCTTTCTCCAGTGACCCGTGGGGGAATCGAACCCCCGCTTACAGGTTGAGAACCTGTCGTCCTGTGCCGCTAGACGAACGGGCCGTAGCGAGAACCTCGACGCGTCACGAGCGGCTCGTACGGGAGTTGAACCCGTGTCGTCGGGTTGACAACCCGACATCTTAAACCGTTAGAAGAACGAGCCTTGAGCAGTGGTCAGTGGTCAGTGGGCAGAAAACTGTATGCAATATCTCGCCTCTAACTGACCAATGCCCACTGCCCACGCCGACAAGTGCCCTGGGTGGGAATCGAACCCACATTGCCCGAACGGGCAGCCGCTTTACAGGCGGCTCGGCGGACCACCGCGCGACCGAAGGCAGTTTGGACGTTCGTCGAGTAGCACGGGAGGGAGTCGAACCCACACACACCAAGGTTTGAGCTTGGCCGCGCTTCCAGTTGGCGTACCGTGCTAGTACTCGCAGAGCCTCCGGCGGGAGTCGAACCCACGCGGCCGTCATACCAAGACGGCAGGCTTCCGTTACAACACGGAGGCGTTCGCAAAAGAGCGCCCAGTGGGAGTCGAACCCACACGTCCGCCATGGCAAGGCGATAGGCTACCGCTACATCATGGGCGCACACGAACCAGTGGAAGCGGTGGGAATCGAACCCACGTACACCTGCTTAACACTACAGCGCGGGTTCCTTGATCTGTTGGCTGAACCGCCTCTGGGAAGGGGCCGAAAACACGGGTAATTCGAGTTTGGGTCCGTTTCCAAACCTC
>JAYUBA010000566.1:0-1825 GCA_043741075.1 Frigoriglobus sp. | reverse complement strand
GCCTTGATCGACCGAAAGGGTACATCTGCCGCCCGGAACACGCTCATGACGACGAGAAGCGACTGTCAGACACCCGCTACTGAATAATCCGGGCTAGGTATGCACGGAGTCGAACGCGACGACGGTGGGCGGGCCGAACACCAGCACCGGGAGCCACGCGGCCAGCGGCGCGGGCAGCACGTCCTGGTCGCCGAGGTACTTGCACGCGATCACGAACAGGTTCAGCCCGGCCGAGAACGCCATGCACAGGCCGGCGCTGATGATGACGTGCCGGTTCGGGTTCCACAGGATCACGGACAGCCCCAGTACGACCGCGATCGCCCCGACCAGCGGGCGCGTCAGCCGCGTGTGGAACAGCACCGCCATCTTCCCGCGCCGCCGCGGCTCCGGGTCGATCAACATCTCCCGGAGCTTGGTGGTGGGCGCGTAGATGTACCACGTGCCGCCGCGGCACACCGCGTCGAAGTCCGCGTCGTGTACCTTCAGGAAGAAGCGGCCGGTGCCGAGTGCGGTGAGGTTCGTGGGGAGCGGGCCGTCGAACGCGTCCGGGGTGGCGCGGGTGAGGAGCCAGCCGCCGGTGAGCGGGCCGTCGCCCTTGGGCACGTACACGCCCTCGTCGGCGGTCAGGTGCAGCATCCCGCTCGGCGAGTTTTCGGGGAACGTGACGTTCAACCGCTCCACCTTTTTGTCCCGGCGGAACCCGGCGAACCCTTCGAGGTGGATGCCGGTGGCGCTGTCGAACGCGCCCATCAGCACCTGCGCCTTCGCCCCCTCCGGGTCGTCCCGCTGCGACATCAACTGGTCGGCCACTTTCGGGATCAGGAACTCCTGGTTGAGCGGGCCGAGGCTGAGCGTGACCGCCGCGCCGAGGAGGATCGGGCGGATCGCCCGGCGGGTCGGGATGCCGGCCGAAAGCTGCGGCAGCAGTTCGTTGTTGCGCTGCATCCAGGACACGCTGAACGCGGCGGCCATGAGCGTGATCGGTTCGGCCATCAGGTCGAACAGTTGCGGGACGCGGTAGCCGTAGTAGAAGGTGATGTGCCGGGCGCTGGCGCCGAACCCGCCCGGCTTGTTCACGAAGTCGTCCAGGTGGGTGAACAGGTCGAGGACCACGTACAACCCGATCAGGCTCGTCCACACGATCGCGTAGGAGCGGAAGTAGCTGACCAGGAACATGCGGTCGAGGGTGGAAATCACGTTCCGCCCCCCTTCGCGCCCGCGGCGGCGGCGGCGCGGGCGTCGCGCACGGCCCGGCCGCGCGGCGTGTAGTTCTGGATGAACTGGATGACGAACTCGTCGTTCTCGCTGGCGGCGACGTACCCGTAGCCGTTGGCGCGGAGTTCGCGGAGCGCCTCGCCGGGGGACCACCCGTGGTACTCCATGCGGTAGATCGCGGTGAGCCGCCCGGTGCGGTGCAGCCCGGCCTTGCAGTGCAGCAGGATCGGGTAATTGTCCTCGTCGTCGAGGAGCGCGAGCCACTTGGGCACCGCCGGGGGCACGTCGGTGAGCGCGTTGCCGGGCGGGAGCAGGTCGGGCGTGAGCAGCACGTAGTTCACGCCGAGTTGCGCGCACAACTCGCTCTCGCGCACCTTGCCCTTGCCGAGCCAGTTGTCGGGCAGCAGCGGGTCCGGCTGTTCGTGCTGGAGGTTCACCACGGTCTTGATGTGGTAGCGGTCGATGGTCTCGCGGAACCCGGCCGCGGTCATCTGCCCGGACCGGTACAGGCGGCCCGGTTCGACCTCGCGGAAGCGCTTCGCGTGGATGTACTGCGCGCGGTACAGCACGACCGGCGGCGCGAGTGCTACCGCGGCGACCCCAACCCCCA
>JAYUBA010000565.1:0-6208 GCA_043741075.1 Frigoriglobus sp. | reverse complement strand
AACGGCCGGGTCCAGGAGCGGTGCGTCCGGGGTCCGCTTCGGCCCGAAGATGCGGCCGGGGTCGCGGTTCAGCGGTTGCTTCGCCAGCGGCGCGCCGGCCGGCGTCACCGACGGGTCCGGCGACGCGGTCGGCAGCTCGAACCCGTTCGCGTCCACCGCCGGGCGCACCGTGCCGACGCGGGCCACCTCCACGTTCGCCTTCGCGAGCGTCGGGTCGATCTTCGCGAACCCGGACAGCTGCTGCACGCTCAGCTCGCGCGGGATCGCGTCCACCACCAGCGTGCCCGTCAGCACCTCGGCGCGGTCGGCCTTGCGGATCAGTTCGACGGCCTCGCCGTACCCGCCGCCCAGGTTCGCCATCGCGTTCAGCACGCCCGCGAGCGTCGGGGAGCACCGCACCTCCTTCACCTCGGCGTCGCCGTTCACCTTCACCACCCGCGTCACCTTCGCGGTGCCCAGGTCGGCCGGCACGGACACGGTGAACTCGCCGCCCACCGCGACCGGCGGGAGCGGCCCGCGGAGCTTCACCCCGTCGCCGAACAGCACGATCTCGCTGCGCCCGCCGCTCGTCAGGTGGACCGCCGCCGGCGCGTCGGACGCGACCCGGTGCAGCCAGTACGACCGGTTCATCAGGGTGCCGTTGAGCGCCGGGTGCCGCTCGTCGGCCAGCCGCAGCGCGATGAACGCGCCCTGCCGGGTCTCGGCGTCGGCGCTGGCGAGCATGTCCACGAGGCGGTCGGTGCCGGCCGCGTCGTCCACGGAGGCGAGGGCCGTGAGGCACTGCGCGCGGAGCGCCGGGTGGTCCTCCACGAGCCGCGCGAGTTCGCCCACCCCGTCGGTCTGGCCGAGGTACGCGAGCGCCTCGGCGGCGGCGAACCGCACCCACGGCGACGGGCTTTCCAGGCCGACCCGCAGGCTCCGCCGGCTGTCGCCGCCCTGCGCCTCCAGCTTCACCGCCGCGGTCAGCGCGGTGGACGCGTCCAGCAGTTCCTCTTCCAGCTTCTCCCGGTACGCGGCCCCGGCCGGCGCGTACGGCACCTGTCGGGCGACGAGCAGGAACCGGTAGTGGTTGTGCCGGTACGCGGTCGGCACGTTCACCACGATCAGCACCTTGTCCTTGGCCTCGGCCACCTTCAGGTTCGGGTCGGAGGTGGTGTGGAAGGTGGAGTTGAGGCGCTCGGCCACCCGCGCCGCGATGTTCGGGTTCTGCTCGTTCGGGTTCAGGAGCAGGTAGTACGGGCGGTTCATCGCGACGCGGGCGCCGCCGGAGATGCACCCGGCGCGGTACACCGGGCGCCCGTCGGCGTCCACGCTCGGCGCGACCGGCTTGCCGTTCTCGGGCACGAAGGTGCCGGCCACGAGCGGCCCCTGCGCCTTCGCCCAGACGGTGCCGAGCAGGAGCCGGCCGGCCGGCGCGGCGGCCGTGCCGGTGTGGAGCTGCGAGTGGACGTTGCCGGTGGTGTCCGACGTGAGCAGCTCGCACGGGAACAGGAGGCCCCCTTGCAGGCTCGTCGTCTTGCTCTCGTCGGGCAGCGTGACCTGCACGTCGATGGCCTCGTCCTTCCGCGCGCCGGGCGGGACGAGCGCGGACACGAGCACGAGCGAGGTCGTCCGCGACGGGCTGTCGAGGAGTTCCTTGACGCTGAGCGCCTGGTCCTTCTTCATCTTCTTGAGGCCGTCTTCGAGCATCGTCCGCCAGCCGCCGGCCGGCGGGCTGCTGCCGGTGCCGGGCAGTTGGTACACGAGCGCGACGCCGCTGACGGCGAGCGCCTCGGTGTTGCTCACGGTCGTCTTCGAGCCGACCGTGACCACCGCGTCCGGGTCGGCCGGGTCTTCCCCGATCTGCGACCGCGGCTGGAGCTTGAGCGGGTCGGGCGTGCCCTTGCACCCGACCGCGCCGGCGACGCCGACGGCGGCCGACCACGCGAGGAAGTTGCGCCGACTCATTCCCGCCGCGAGTTCCCACGCCCGGTTCATGCGTTCGTCCTTGAACGATGGCGCGACCGACCGCCCGATTCCCCCGAACCGGGCCACCCGCCGCGGACACAGACTTTCGATCGAGTGGCGGGGTGATACCCGGCCGCGGGGTCGCGTCAAGAGCAGCTTGAGGGAAATGCGCGCCGGTCTTTTGTGGGACAGGCTTCCAGCCTGTCATTGGCTGGACAGGCTGGAAGCCTGTCCCACAAAATCGCGCCGCGTCGCGGGGTTGCGTACACCGCGCACGACGCTATAGCTCGTCGCTCTCCGCGGATCGTTCGTGCGCGACGGATCGCACACGGGCGGCCCGCCCGCAGGGGTTTACGCGATGACGATGCGGCGAATGCTGCTCGGCCTGGTGGGTGCGGCGGCGGTGTCTGTGTGCGGCGCGGCGACGGCGAAGCCGCCGCTGTCGGAGGGGCGCGAGGTGGACCCGGTGGTGCGCGACTTCCAGCTCGGCGGGCCGCCGGTCGCGGTCGAAGGGGGCGCGCCGACGGGTGCCCCCGAGAAGCCCGGCGACGTGTTCGGGTGGGCGCTGCTCGTCGCGCTCCACGAGGCGCTCATGGACCACTTCACGATGCCGCTCGGCACCGTTCCCGGCGCCGACGCACGCTGACCGAACGTGGGGCGCGCAGTGTTGTTATTCGAGCGTTTCCGGGATCGGGAACGCGGCGTCCTTCGGGCGCCGGACGTTCAGCCACTTCGCGAAGATGCTCGCGAGCGCCTGCGGCGTCGTCGGCTCGTCGCGCGTGCCGCCGCGGATGCCGGGGCCGTACACGAGCAGCGGAACGTGCGTGTCGTAGTCGTGGGGCGCGCCGTGCGTCGTCCCCGTGCCGAGCGGCCCCGACGGGATGCAGAACGGCTGAAGGATCACGCACACGTCGCCGCACCGGGCCGGGTGGAACGACCGCTTCACGCGGGTCGCCACCGCGTCCGCCTCCGGGAACGGGCCGCCCAGTTCGGTGCGCGTGAGCGCCCACGACACGCCCGCGCGCGTCTCCAGGAACTTCGCCGCTTCGGCCGCGACCGCATCGCGCGACCGGCCGCTCGCGCCCACCGACCGCGGGTTCAGGTACACCCACGGGAACAGGAATCCCCCCTCCTGCACCCACACCACGGCTTTGCCGCCGGTCGGCGTCGCGACGGGGAACGCGCCCGTGAGGTGCGCCTCCAATGCCTTCTGCAGTTCTACCAGGTTCACGCGCTGCGCGCCGGCGATCCCCTTCGCCCGGCTCGCCTCCGGCAGCGGGCACACGCCGTGGTCCGCGGTGACGGCCAGCAGGTACCGGTCCCTCCCCACGCGCCGGTCCAGGTACGCGAGCAAGTCGGCCATAATCGCGTCCGAGCGGAGCGTCACGTCCAGTACCTCCTGCGAGTCCGGCCCCCACGTGTGCCCGATCAGGTCGTTCGACGAGAAGCTGACGACGAGCAGGTCCGGGTCGTCGCGGGTGCCGAGTTTCTCCGCGCGAATGCACGCCTTGGCGAACTCCAGGAGCAGGTCGTTGCCATACGGCGAATAGGACAGCGCCTCGTAGTACTTCGGGCCGAGCGGCCCCTTGCCGCCGGTGGTCGGGTGCGGGAACGCGACGCCCTGCCCGTGGCCCTTGCCCTCGCCGAACGCGTCGTCCGGGCTGCTCCACGCGGCGTAATCGAAGTCCGTGCGGAGCCGCGTCCAGTCCGTGCCGAACCACCGGTCGGCGGTCTTCGACGTGTTGAACGCCGCGACCCACGGGTGAACGCGGTCGGAGTAGTACGTGGAAGTGACGAACGCGCCGTTGAACCAGTACGCGCCGTCGGGCCGCTTGCCGGTGGGCAGGACCGCGGAGCGGTCCTTGAGCGACAGGCCGAACACCTTCGCCCGGCCGCGGCTCGCTTCCTTGAGCACGTCGGCGACGGTCTCGCTGAGCAGAAGCCCCGGCGCGCCGACCGAGGTGGGCTTGTCGCCCGCACCTGGGAACGACGGCACGAGGCGGTACCGCGCGGGACCGGCGCAGGACACCTTGTTGCCCTTCTCCATCCAATCGTTGTTCACGATGCCGTGGACGTCCGCGCACGCGCCGGTGAGCATCGACGCGTGGCCGGGGCCGGTGGTGGTGGTGCCGTAGGGGTAGTGGCAGCGGGTGAACCACGCGCCGTCGCGCTGGAGCCGGGCGAACCCGTCCGGGCCGAACAGCGGGTGCCAGCGCTCGAGGTAGTCGCCCCGCATCTGGTCGAACACGACCAGCACCGCGAGCTTCACCTTCCGCTCCGACGGCGGTGCCGGGCGGGACAGGGCGAACAGCGCGACGCCGGTGACGGCGGCGAGGAGGGCGGCGAGCGGGACCAGCGCGGCGGCAGGACGCATCGGTAACGAGACCGGAGGCGGGGTGCGGGCGGAACGCGTGCGGGCGTTGTACGCAGCGGCGCCGCGCCCGGCGCGGGGAAATGTTCTTCACGAATTGGGGAAGGCGGGCTACGGGCGCGGACGGGCGTGCCGGACGCCGAACACCACCGCTTGCGGGCCGGGCTGCACTCGATACCAGACGGTGAGCGGCGGCACGATCAGGACGCGGGCGTTTCCGCCCCGCGACTCGCCCTCGTTCTCCGGGTCGCCGGCGAGCAGCCGGTTCGCGCGGAGGACGGCGCGCTCGATCTCGTCCCGCTCGGCAGGTGTGGCGACAACCCAGATGTCGGCGAGGGCGTCGGAGGAAGCGTCGTCCCACTCCGCTTTCATGCCAGCTTCCTCAGTTTGGCGATCAGCTCCTCGGCCGTGTACCGCTTGCGCCCCGGCTGGCAGCGGCGGTCGATCTCCTCCGGACTGAAGTCATCGCCCACGAGATCATACAGCGCCGGATCGACGCGCGGCTCGACGACGGCGACGACGTACCCGGCCGCATCGACCAGTTCGGTCGGGCCGTCCAACTGCTGAAACTTCGCCGCCAGCGCGGCGTCGATCACCATCCGGTCCATGTCGGGTCTCCTCAGGGGTGCGTGTATTGTACCCGCATTCACTCGGCGGCGGAAGGCGGTGCGGTGTCCGGCCCGGCGAGGCGGCGGGCGTAGCGCTCGACGGCCCACTCCTGATCGGCCGTTTCCACGGACCCGGGGCGCAGGTCGCGCACCCTCATCAGCGCCTCGCGCGCGGGCAGGCCGGCGGCCACGAAGTACGCGGCCAGCACGGTGCCGGTGCGGCCCAGGCCGGCGGCGCAGTGGACGGCCACGCCCATGCCGGACGCGTTCGCCTTGCGGATGGTCGCGAGGACGTGGTCGAGTTGGCGGTCGGTGGGGGACTCCATGTCCGGCACCGGGACGGCCACCGCGAACAGGCCCGCGTCGTTCACCCAGCTTCGCGGGAGCGGGTCCTCAGTGAGCGACACGAGCACGTCGATGCCGTTGCGGCGCAGCCACCGCAGGTCGTCGCCCGACCGCGGGCGGGCGAGGGCGGCGAGGCGCGGCCGTTCGACCCACGAGAACCCCGGCGGAGGCATCGCTCACCCTGGTCGGAGACGACGGGCGCGTCGGAACGCGAGGGGGCCGGCGCGCCGGCCCGGCCCCGACCTTTCCACGATACCGGATGCCCGGCGGGTCCGACAGCCCCCGGCGCGCCGGTCACCCCACCTTCACCCGCGCGGGCGAATTTTACCGGAGCGGCTTGTGCCCGAAGACGGTGCGGAGCCGGTTCGCCTCCTGCCACACCTTCGGCTCGGCCTGAAGGAAGTCGATGAGGTTGCCGGTGGACACGCTGAGCAAGACGGCCGCGTCGGCGACGCGCGCTTCGACCGCGGCGAGGGCGTCGAGGACCACGCCGGCCGTGGGCCAGAACCGCGGGTCTTTGGCGCTCATGTGAAGCCGGCCGTCGCGGGCGCGGGCGGCGGCGTAGTCGGGAAACGCGGCGACCGCTTCGGGCGCGATTCCGGCCGGGAGCGGGTCGCGGAGTTCGAGGAACAGCGCGTGCCACAGGCGCTTGAGCGCCTTGGCCTTGTTCTCGTGCTGCGACCGGCTCTCCTCCGCGATGACGATGAGGCCGGTGGGCGGGTGCCGGAGGCGGACGGCGGAACTGGTCTTGTTTCGCTTCTGCCCGCCGGGGCCGCTGGCGCGGTACGTGTCCACCTCGCACTGCGCGAGCAGTCGGTCGTCGGTCAGCCGCGACCACGTGGCCCGCGGCAGCCCGTGAGCGGAAGGCGGTGAGTGCGCCACGGCGAAACCTCGGACGAGTGCGCTTCCTGAGCGGGGGGCGTAAGCCCCCTGTGTT
>JAYUBA010000564.1:0-1826 GCA_043741075.1 Frigoriglobus sp. | reverse complement strand
TCCCCCTCAAGGGGGGAGGTCAAAACCAAAGCAGTCAGATGGTGACCTTGGAGGCGCCCGTCACTTGCTGTTCTTCCGCACGAAGTCGCGGAACGCCTTGTTCAGCGGGTCGGCGGCGTTCACGAACTGGATGATGATGGTGTAGTGGTTGCGGTCCTTGCACTTCACCAACTCCACCGGGCTGTCCGCCTTCTTCAGCGCCGCGTGCATGTTGAGCGCGGACTCGTCCAGGCGCGGGAAGTCGGTGTCCGCGTACGCGATCAGGAACGGCGGGTGCTTGCCGGCCGCGTGCGTCAGCGGCGACGCCTGCTTGCACACCTTCTCGTCCTTCCCGAAGGCCCCCTCGAACACCGGAACGGTGTGCTCGATCTGGTACACGCCGCTCAGCGCCGCCACGCCCTTCACCTCCGCCGGCGAGTGCTTCTCCGCCTTCAGGTACTGCGGGTCGGTGACCAAGAGGGACACGAGGTGCCCGCCCGCGGAGTGGCCGCACAGGAAGAGTTGCTCCTTCTTGCCGCCGTACTTGCCGACGTTCTCGCAGGTCCACGCGAACGCCTTCGCCACGTCCTCGACGTGCGCCGGGTGCTGTACCGCGGGCGACAGGCGGTAGTTGCAGATGACGCACCCGATGCCGTCGGCGGCGAGCGACTGGCCGAGGGCCGCGTACAGGTTCTTGTTGCCGCTCTTCCAGCTCCCGCCGTGGACGAACAGCACGACCGGGAAGTCCTTCTTCCCCTTGGGCGTGTACAGGTCGAGCGTGTGCCGCTCCTTGTCCGCGTCCTTGTCGGTGCGGTAGGCGATGTCCGCGTGCCGCTCGAACGTGTCGTCGGCCGGCGGCGCGCCGATGCCCAGCGCCGCCAGCACCCACAGTACGTCCATCGTCAGTCGCTCCGGGAGGGGAGGTGAATCGACGAGCAATTGTACGGGACGAAACCCCGCCGCGCGCGGCGAAAACGGCGGAACCCGCGGCGCGCCCCGTGCCCGACGCGGCTCACTTGCCCTTCGCGACGGTCGCGCCGAGTTCCGCGAGCCGCTTCTCGACGGCGACGAACCGCGCCAGCGGGTCCACCTTCGGGTAGGCTTGCAGGAACGAACTCGCACCGCGGTAGCTCACCTCGTGCGTCTTGCCGTCGTTCGTGACGACGATCGCGCTCGTGCCGGCACCGGTGACCGCGAGGAACGGCCCCTTCCCGGCCGCGTCCGTGATGCCGTCGGCGATCTTCGCCGCGGTGACCGCCAAGAAGTCCTTGTCCTGGACGACGAACCGGAGCAACTCGTCGAGTTCCTTCGGGGCGAGCTTGCCCTCCGTCTTCGAGCCGTCGAAGACGCTGACGACCGTCACCTGGCCGTCGGCCTGCACCATGAGGTACGGCGCCTCGCCCTTGCGGATGAACCCGCCCGCACCGGGGTCGTAGGTGAGAACGACGGCCTTCGGGTCTTTGGGCAGCACGACGGCCGGCTTCTTGTCGTCGGGCTTCTTGTCCTCGGCGCGGCCCGCGGGGCCGAGCGCGGAGACCGCGAGCGCGGCCAGCAGCGCGACGAGGGCGCGCCGGCGGTGTGTGGGAATGCGCATGTCTCGGAACCTCTTGCGATGGGAAAGGATCGGTGGTTGCGGACACGTCAATGATCGCATAAGCGCGCGGCCCGGTCAACCGGCGGGCACTCATACCGAATCGTGTTGATGAGTTGCTTTCTGTAGCCGGCCTCTGTGAGGCCGGGGCGAGGCACGCCAATTCGTTTCGGGGACACGCGTTCCGGCACCGCGTCACTCCGGCCTCACAGAGGCCGGCTACAGAAAGCAATCAACGAGATTCGGTATCACTCGG
>JAYUBA010000563.1:0-1830 GCA_043741075.1 Frigoriglobus sp. | reverse complement strand
CTGCCAAAGCTCACGGCAGGCCAGAGGCCCACCCCACATTCCAGCCGCTACACCATTCCTGAAACCGCACTAGACGCGGAGAGACGCAGATCAGACAGGAACAGAGAGTCGGCAGTTCAGGCAGCAGTGACACTCTGTTTGCCTGCCTTCACACTTCTGAACTCTGTCTTCTCTGATCTGCGTCTGTCCGCGTCATCTGCGGCTCCTCTGCTTCTGCCCGTCACTTGCCCACCCACTTGAGCAGTACGGGGCCGGGCACGGCCATCTTCACCACCATCTGCTGCGACGAGCCTTTCGCGACCTCCGGCTTCGCGTCGGGCTTCTCCGGCTTCGGCTTGTCGTCCTTCTTATCGTCGGCCCGCGCCGGGCGCTTCGGGGCGGGCAGGCGGGCGCGGCGGACCGGCTTCTTGGCGTCGTCGCTCGCGTCGAGGCTGAGCGTCAGCGCCGCCATGCCGACCACCGCCCCGTACTTGTTCAGCAGCGGCGACCCGCTCGACCCGCTCGCGTACTCCGCCGTCACGCCCATCCACTTCTCGACCTTGTCGTCGTCGTTGGTGTTCGTGCTGTACCGGGTCACCGCGCCCTGCGTGAACACGTAGAACAGGTCGCCGGGGTGGCTGATGAGGCCGACCCACGACCCGACTTCGGCGTGGACCGGCGCGACCGGGAGCGGCGTCAGCCCCTTCGCGGCGATGCGGAACACGGCCACGTCGGCGGTCTTGTCGCCGCCGAGGAAGTCGGTGACCGGGTACGCGTTGCCGTCGCGGTCGGCGGCGCCGAACACCTCGCCGTCCTTGAGGTCTTCGAACACGTGCCAGTTGGTGACGAGGACGCCGTCGGCGGCGAGAACCCACGCGGTCGCGTAGGTGCCGGTCTGCCAGTTGCCGTCCTTGTCCGGGTGGACGCTGCCGACGACGAACACGCTGGGCACCGCGGCCTTGTACACGTCTTCGGGCGCGAGCGCCTTGGTGCCCGGCTTGACGGGCGTGACCCCCGCGGCGCGGGGCTTGAGCTTGGCGACGAGTTCGTCGTGTGCGAGCAACTTCTTCGCCTTCGCCAGTTCTTCGAGCTTGTCGAAGAACTGCTCGTAGGTCGCGTCGTCGTCGATGTACTTCGGCTCGGCGGGCGCGGGCGCACCCGGCCGCGGCGGCTGTGCCGGCGCGGCCACGGCCAAAGCGAGGATGGAGAATAACCCGCTCAGTGCCACGGTGCGGATCGGTCGCATACGGTCGAGCCTTTTCCTGGGTTTGATCGGAGGTGCCGCGGGCGAAGAGTCAGGCCGGCTGGTACGCGGCAATTAAGTTCGGCAATTCCAGCAGTGTGCTTTCAAACTCGGCCAACCGGAGTTGCAACTCGGCGCGTTCCAGGGGGGTCAATTTGCCCTGATCGACCATTCCCGAAACCTGTCGCGCGAGGCCGAGGGCGGCGGGCCGGAACCGGTTGAAGAGATCCTTGATCGCATGAAACTCGGCCACGACAATCCGCTGCGTGTCCTTCCCGAATGGGTTCCTCACGGCGAGATCCTTTAATTCGCGCAACCGCGCTCCTACCCCGACGAGTTTCTCGTGGTACTCGCGAAGAAGCGGGACCGCCGTGGCGGTGAACGTCTCCGGCGGGTCGATCACCGCTGTGTCGGTCACGACTTTTCCTCCCAGGCTTTCAGTGCCGCAACGACCTCGAACAGGTGGCGGATGGATTGTACTTGGTCGCGCTGGTCGTAACCGGCCTCGTTCGGGGCGAGACGTTCGCCCTGCTGCGTCTCGAAGTTGCAAACCACGAGCGATCCGAATACAAACTCGACCCGGAAGCGATCACCGAGGGATCGCTGGA
>JAYUBA010000562.1:0-6226 GCA_043741075.1 Frigoriglobus sp. | reverse complement strand
GCGGCATGATCCGCGACATGATGCGGTATCACGCGCTCCGCTTCGACACGCCGACGCAGCGCATCGGCCAGGCCCGCGCGCTGCTCGACTTCCTCGCGCAGACCGCCAAGCAGGACACCGGCGCGTACGCGGTGCTGCTGCGGAGCGAGCTGGAGTTCATGCGGAACCAGTCGGACCACTACCTCTACCACGAACAACTCGAAGAGGTGAACGACCCGCTCTACTTCCACCAGTTTGCCGCCCGCGCGACGGCCTGCGGCCTGCGCTACCTGGGCGAGTCGCGCGTGTCCACGATGGTCACCGGCAACTTCGGCGCGGACGTGCAGAAGACGCTCGCCGTCCTCGCCACCGATCAGGTGCAGACCGAGCAGTACCTCGACTTCGTCCGCAACCGCACGTTCCGCGAAACGCTGCTGGTGCGGGCCGAACAGGAGCCGGATTGGAGCATCGCCCCGGAGCGGGTGTACGGCCTGCACCTGGCGTCCGGCGGCAAGTTGGTGGGTAAGCGGGTCGATCTCGCGTCCGACGCGGCGGCGCAGTTCCAGAGCCGTAGCGGGATGGTCGTTTCCACCAAAGGCCCGCTGTTCAAAGCCGCGATGCTGGCACTCACCGAAGCGTGGCCGGGTACGGTGCCGTTCGCGGAGGTGCTTCAGCGGGCGGTGGCGAAGATCGGCCGCCCCGCGACCGACGAGGATTCGCCGACGCTCGCGCTCGGCTTGTTGAACGCGCACATCGCGTCGGACCTGATCGAGTTGCACGCCGAACCGGTGTCGTTCGCGCGCGCCGCCGGCGAGAGGCCGGTGGCGCTCGTCCACGCCCGCGTCCGGGCCGCCGCCGGGCTGGCGACGGTCGCCAACCGCCGGCACGAGGTGGTGAAGTTGTCCGACCTGAGCTTGAACCTCCTTCCGCTGCTCGACGGCACCCGCGACCGCGAGGCGCTGGCCGATGCGCTGGCCGCGCGGGCGCGGGCGGGCGACCTGACCGTGCAGAAGGAGGGGCAGCCGATCGCGGACCCGGCGGAGGTGCGGGCGGCGCTGGCCGCGACGCTCGGCCCGGCGCTGGACGCGCTGGCCCGCGACGCCCTGTTGGTGGGGTGAGGGCAGACGGAAGAGAAGCCCCTCACCCGCGGCGAAGCGCCGCGACCTCTCCCCGCAAAGCCGGGGCGAGGTGGACCCAGCCCCGCCTTATGAAGCGACAAGCGCTGTGTTGCTGTGCGGTGCTGCGATCCCAACCCCTCGCCCCGTCTTACGGGGCGAGGGTGGCGAGTCTTCGAGCCGGGTGAGGGGTCTTCTCTTCGCTTTCCGCCCGCATCAGCCCCGTCTTTCGAACCCTTTCACGTTTCCGAATTAGCGGCGAAAGGTTAGGCTAACATTTCCCGTAACACCTCCGAACCGGAGGATAGCGATTATGATGGCTCCCCGCGACCCGAATGAGGTCGAGCAGACGCTGCTTCCCGGCGCGCCGGCCGAAGTGGGCGCGCGGGCCCCCGCGCGCCCGGCGAAGCCCACCCCGGTCGGGAGCGACACGCCGCCCCACCCGGCCGCCTCCGACGCGACGATCGACGCGCCGGTTGCGCCCGTTGACCCCGGCGCGACGCTCGCTTCAATCGAACTGCCCGCACCCGCTACCAGCGGCGGCTTCGAAGCCACCCTCATGCCGTCTTCCACGGGCGGCGCGCCGGGCACCGTCACCGGCGGCGGCGCGACCGGCGTTCACGTGGCCGACCCCGGCGCGACGCTGCCCTCGCGCCCGTCCGCCCGTTCCGGTGGCTCGGCCGGGCCGCTCGGCAGCGACACGTCGCCCGCGTCCGTGTCGGCCGCGCCGGGGCCCCGCCTCGGCGCGTCGCCGTCCGCGACCGGCACGATGGTCGGCCGGTTCGCCCTGCGCGCGCTCCACGCGTCCGGCGGGCTGGGCGAGGTGTTCACCGCGCGCGACACCGAGCTGAACCGCGAGGTGGCCGTCAAGCGGATCAAGTCGCAGTACGCCGACGACCCCGGCAGCCGCAGCCGGTTCCTCACCGAGGCCGAACTCACCGCCCGCCTCGACCACCCCGGCGTGGTCCCCGTCTTCGGCCTCGTCAGCGACGTGCGCGGGCGCCCGTGCTACGCCATGCGGTTCATCCGCGGCGAGACCCTCAAGGACGAGATCGACCGCTACCACGGGAACCAGAAGGCAGAGGACAGAGGGCAGAAGACGGAGAAGACAGGTGAGACGTCAGGCGACCCCGGTTTAGCGGCGAACCCGAAGGGGTCGCACACCGGCGTGCCGCAGTCGGTCGCGTTCCGGCACCTGCTCGCGCGGTTCATCGCCACCTGCCAGGCCATCGCCTACGCGCACTCGCGGGGCATCATCCACCGCGACATCAAGCCGGCGAACATCATGGTCGGCACGTTCGGCGAGACGCTGGTGGTGGACTGGGGGCTGGCGAAGTCGCTCGACGACGGCCCGGACCCGGACCGGGTGATGACGGCGCAGGCCGACGCCGGGTTCCGCCGCGACCCGGAATCGACCGACATGCCGTCGCACATGACGATGGCCGGCACCGCCGTCGGCACGCCCGCGTACATGGCCCCGGAGCAGGCCGCCGGCGAGGTCGCGCGGGTCGGCCCGCGGGCCGACATCTACGCGCTCGGCGCGACGCTGTTCGTCATCCTCACCGGCAAGGCGCCGGTCTCCGGTAAGACCACGGTCGAGGTGCTCGACCGGGTCCGCCGCGGCGCGTTCGACCCGGCTTCGGCCGTGAACCCGGAGGCGCCGAAGCCGCTGGACGCGATCGCCCGCAAGGCCATGGCGCTGCGCCAGGAGGACCGGTACGCGACCGCGCTGGAACTGTCCGCCGACGTGGAGCGGTGGCTGTCCGACGAGCCGGTGTCGTGCTACCGCGACCCGTTCCCCGCGCGGGCGGCCCGGTGGGGCCGGCGGCACCCGGCGCGGGTCGCCGCGGGCGCGTCGCTGCTGCTCGCGGGCGTGCTGGCCGCGGGCGGCGTCGCGTGGGCGATTCACGAGGGCGAGAAGCAGACGCGGATCGAGCGCGACAACGTGCGGGACGAGCAGCAGAAGACCGCCGCCGCGCTGGTGAAGGTGACCGACCAGGAGAAGAAGACCGCCGCCCAGCGCGACCGCGCGGAGGACCAGGAGAAGAAGACCGAGGTCCAGCGGGCGCGGGCGGTGAATCTGGGCGAGGTCGCCACCGGCCGGTACGCGAAGGCGGTCGCGGCGTACAACGTGCTCGTCAACGACATCGACAAGGAGATGGCCGACCGCGCCGGCACGCAGGACTTGCGCACAACGCTCCTGCTGGCCGCGACCGACGGGCTTCAGAAACTGGTCGCCGGCGAGGCGACCGGCGGTGCCGACCGCACGCTCGTCGCCGCGTACCGGCAGATGGGCGAGGTGTACCAACTCGTCGGCGCGACGGCCAAGGCCCGCGCCAGCTTCCAACACGCGGTCGAACAGGCGACGCGGGTGCAGGCGGACGCCCGGACGAACGGGACGACCGCCGACAAGCGGGCCGCCGACCGCGACCTCGGCCGCTCCCACGACAAGCTCGGCGGCATCTACCTCCAGGCCGGCGACACGAAGGCCGCACTCGAAGCGGTCGATCGTGCGATCGCGCTGTTCGAGGCGCTCGCCGAGGACGCGACCGACGCGGAGGCGCAAAAGGATTTGGCCGCGGCCCGGGTGCGGCGCGCGGCGATTCGCGTGGAGCGCGGCCAAACCGGCAAGGCGCTCGAGGACTGCGACGCGGCGCTCGCGGCGCGGCAGAAGCTCGCCGTTGCGGCCCCGACGGACGTGGAGCGGAAGCGCGACGTCGCGGCGAGCCTCGACGCGCTGGCCGGGCTTCAACTCCGCACCGGGCGGACGAAGGAGGCGCTGGCGAGCGCGCAGACGTGCCTCGAGGTCCGCGCCGACGTGAGGGCGAAACTCCCCCGCCAGCCGGACGCGCGGCGCGAACTCGCGGACGCGCACGCCCGGCTCGGCGAGGTCCACTTCGAGCGGGCGCGGATGACGGACGCGGTCGCGGCGTACCGCGTCGGGCTGGCGGAGTTGCAGGCGCTCGCGGACGAGGACAAGAAGAGCGCGACCGCGAAGGCCGACCTGGCGGCCATGTACGGCCGCCTCGGGCACGCGCAGCTCCGCACCGGCGACATCGACGACGCGGTCGCGAACACGCGGGCCGGCAAGGCCCTCGCCGCGGCCCTTCAAGCGGCCGACCCGGACTCGGCCCGGGCGCGGGGCGGACTCGCGCTGGCGTGCGAGCGGTACGGCGACGCGCTCCTCGCCGCCGCACAGACCGACGAGGGCATCGCCGAGTACGCCGCCGGCGAGAAGCTGCGGCGCCACCTCCACGCCGCCGACACGGAGAGCGCCCGCGCCCGGCTCGACCTCGCCCGCGCGCTGGAGCGGGTGGGCGACGGGCGGCTCGCGAAAGAGGACGCGGCCGGCGCGGTGGCCGCGTTCGAGGAGAGCGTCGCGATCCGGTCGGCCGTCGCGGGCGCGGACGACCGGTCGGCCGGCGCGAAGCAGGCCCTCGCGACGGGCCTGTACAAGATGGCCGACGCGCACTGCCGGGCGGGCCGGCCCGGCCGGGCCGAGGGGTACGCGCTGAAGGCCACCGAACTGTTCGTCGATCTGGCGGGCGCCGACGCGGCCAGCGGGCGGGCGCAACGGGACGTCGCACTGGCCTACGGCAAGTGGGGGCAGGTGCTGTCCGCCGGCGGGCACAACACCGGCGCGCTGATCGTGTGGCAGAGTTCGCTCGACCGGTGCAAGGCGCTCGCGACGGTGGACGCCGGCGACGCGCAGGCGAAGGAGGACGAGGCCGCCGCGTGGGAGCGGCTCGCGACCTTCTACGCCGCACTCGGCAACACCGACCGCGCGCTGGAGTCGGCCCGCACCGCGGTCGGTCTGTGGAAGAAAATCGACACCGGCACCGACGTGCGGACGAAGGCGGGCCGCCGCCGGCTCGCGCTCGCGCTGCTCCGGCACGGTGACATCGACACCGAGATGCGGAAGTGGGACGACGCCCGCGCGTCGTACCAGGGCGCCGCGAACGAGGCCGGGACCGACGCGTCCGACCCGCTGCTGGGTCCGGTCGCGAAGCGGGCGGCGCAGCAGCAGGTGTACGCGGACGCGGTGGCGGTCGGGCTGACGAACCCGGCGGCGGTGCTGACGCTCGACGCGGGCGTGCGGGTGACCGCGCTGCGGACGGTCGCGACGCTCGAACTCCGCGCCGACCGGCCGGCGAACGCGGGCGGCGCCGCGGGCCAGTTGGCGACGATCGCAACGACCGCGGCGGACAAGTACGAGGTGGCCCGCGTGTTCGCCGGCTGCGCCGCCTCCGCCCGCGGCGACGACCGGGCGCGGAACGCGGACGCGGCCGACGCGGTGAAGCACCTGAAGCTGGCGGTCGCGGCCGGCTTCCGCGACGCCGAGGCGCTGACCGCGCCGGAGTGGGACGCGGTCGGCACGCGCGCCCCGGAGTTCGCCCAGGTGCGGGCCGGGTTGGAGAAGCTGAGCGGCAGCCGGTAGAATACCCGCATGGCGTATGATAGTTTCACGCTCGCCGAAGTGATGACCCGGTTCGGCATCGCGGTGGACACGTCCCGCGACCTGTTCGGGCACATCGCCCCCGTGCCGCTCGGCGCGACGGCCCAGCAAAGCATCCGGGACAACCTTCAGCTCGCCCTTTTGGTCGGCAACGAGAAGGCGCGGTCGGAACTGATCGTGATGCCGATCCTGGCCGACCTGTGGCGGCACACCAACCGCCGCATCAGCCTCTTCTCCGGCATGGCCCTCGACGTCGATGTCGCGGCCGGTCTCAACGGCGTGTGCGACTTCCTCGTCGGCCGCGCGCCGCAACTCCCCGACGTCAGCCCGCCGCTGTTCGTCGTGGTGGAAGCGAAGAAGGATGACATCCAGGGTGCCTACGGCCAGTGCGGAGCCGAGATGCTCGCGGCCCTCCAACTCAACACCCGGCACAACACCGGCGTCGCGACCGTGTACGGGTGCGTGACGACCGGCGCGCTCTGGCGCTTCCTGCGGCTGACCGGCACGCAACTCGACATCGACGTGATCGAATATCACGTCACGCAGGTCGATCACGTCTTCGGCATCCTCCTCTTCATGGTGGCCGCGGCCATGCAACCCACGGCCGCGTAGCCGGCGGCGCGACTCGCTTGGAATTCGGCCGGCGGCGGGCTACCATACTCCCGGCGGGGCGGTT
>JAYUBA010000561.1:0-1837 GCA_043741075.1 Frigoriglobus sp. | reverse complement strand
CCGCTCGCCAGGAACGTGCTCACCGCGCAAAAGCGCTCCCCTTTAGACGAATCCGACCCGCCGCCACTGGACACGCGCGACCTACTGGTCGATCCGCTCGACCAGTTCCTCAAGGACTTGCACGACAAGACCGCGATCGACCGCACCATCCTGAACCACCTGCTGCACCAGTCGTTTCAGGGCGAGGACGGGCACTCGGAGCCGGAGGCGGACCTCATCCTCGACCCGGACCCGGACGCGGAGACGGTCCGCGCGGTGCTCGGCCGCTACCCGTTCCGCGACGTGCCCAAGGCGTTCGCCAACCTGTCCGCGCTGGCGCGCGAGAGCGTGCCGTTCCTGTCCGCGCGCCGGTGCCGGCACTTCCTCGCGAGCATCGCGCCGCCGCTCTTGCGCGCCGTGGCCGACGCGCCCGACCCGGACGAGGCGCTCACCAGCCTGGAACTCGTCAGCGCGTCGCTCGGCGCGAAGGCCGTGCTGTGGGAACTGTTCAGCGTCAACCCGCCGAGCCTGAAGCTGTACGTCGAACTGTGCGCCGGCAGCCCGTACCTGTCGGGGCTGCTCATCAACAACCCCGGCATGGTGGACGAACTGCTCGACTCGCTCGTGCTGAACCAGCCGCGGACCGCCGACGAGTTGCACGCCGAGCTGGCGGAACTGCTCCGCGGTGCGACCGACCCGGACCCGATCCTGCACAGCTTCCAGGACAAGGAGTTCTTGCGCATCGGCGTCGGCGACCTGCTCGGCAAGGCCGACGTCCGCGTCACCACCGCGGCCCTCTCCGACGTGGCCGACACCATCCTGAATCAGGTGGTGGAACTGGTGGAGCCTTCAGTGCAGGAGAAGTTGGGGGTTCCGCAGGCAGAAGACCCCTCCCCCCAGCCCCCTCCCCCAGGGGGAGAGGGGGAGAAAGAAGGCTTTCTGGCTCCCCCTCTCCCCCTGGGGGAGGGGGCTGGGGGGAGGGGTTCTTCGAGTTCCGCCTGCCCCTACGTCCTCCTCGGCCTGGGCAAGCTCGGCGGGCGCGAGATCAGCTACCACAGCGACCTCGACCTGTTGCTCGTCTACGCCGCCGACGGCACCACCACCCGCGGCGAGGCGAACCAGTTGCACTTCACCGAACTGGCGCAGCGCGTCATCAAGACGGCGAGCCGGATGGGGCCGATGGGCCGGCTGTACGAGGTGGACATGCGCTTACGTCCGACCGGGAAGTCCGGCAGCTTGGTGCTCCCACTGGCCGAGTTCCGCCGGTACTTCGCCGGGACCGGGTGCCAGTTGTGGGAGCGGCAGGCGCTCGCCCGCGCGCGGGTCGTCCGCGGCGACCCGGCGTTCGCGCGGGAAGTCACGGCCGCGGTCCGCGCCGCCATGCTCGGCCCGGCGTGGTGCCCGCAGTTGGTCGATGAGGTGCGGGCGATGCGGCACAAGCTCGAAGCCACCGCCAGCCCGCGGAGCCTGAAGCGCGGGCCGGGCGGGCTGACCGACGTGGAGTTCGCGGTGCAGTTGCTCCAACTGAAGTACGGGCGCGAACACCCGGCGGTGCTCGCGCCGAACGTGTGGGACGCGCTCGACGCGCTGTCCGCCGCGGGCCTGCTTCCGCCCGATGACGCGACCGCACTGCGCGACGGCTACTCGTTCCTGCGGTTGGTCGAAGCGCGATTGCGGATCGTGACGGACCGGCCGCTGACGGAGATCCCCGAAGGGACCGACGATCAGGCGAAACTCGCCCACCGCCTCGGGTTCGCCGGCCCGGACGCGTTCCGGGGCGCGCTCCGCCGGACGACCGCGAGCGTCCGCGCGTGCTACGACGTGATCGCGGCGCGCGAGCGGGGGTAGCCTCGTTCGT
>JAYUBA010000560.1:0-6246 GCA_043741075.1 Frigoriglobus sp. | reverse complement strand
CCCGGCCCGAAATCGACACCGTCGGACCCGCCGGGCGAATTGCCGGTCGCGCCGATGCCCGCGAGCGGGCCGCGGAACCGGGTCCACGTCACCTGTGTGATCTGGAACCGCAGGGGCGAGTTGGCGAGCGCCAGTTCCACGTCCTGGATGTACGTCTGATCGACCACGACGACGATGCCCACGGGCATCCGGCGCACCTGCGGGGTCACCACCTCTTGGGGCAGGTAGCGCCGCCTGTTCACGTCGATCACGGCCGCGATCGGCCCGCCGCCGCGATCCTGCCCCTTGAGCGTCCCCGGCGCGCCCGGCCCACCGGGTCCGCCCGGCCCCACCGGTCCGCCCGGCCCCATCGGGCCCAGCGGGCCGCCGCCCGGACCGCCGGCGTCCGCGGCCGGCGGCGCGGCTGCCTCCTGCACGAACGGCGCGCCGGGCGGGGCGAGCACGACGCTGTTTCCGAGGCGGCTGTCGGTCCACCCGAGGACCAGCGCGTCGATCCGCTTGACCGGCACGGTGCGCGCGTCGAACACCTGCTCGACGCGCACGATCTCGTCCGCCGTCTTGCCCGGCGGCAGGACGTGCTCGTCGAGCGGCAGGACGGGGAGGACGTTGTCCGGCACGTCCGCGCCGCCCTCCCGCCGCGTCGCGCCCTTGCCGGGCAGGTACGCGCGGCCGATCCGGAAGATCGTCGGCTGCTCGGTCGCGGCGTGGGTGAACCACACCTTGAGCGTCATCATGTCGCCCGCGCCCATGAGCTGGAGGCGGTCGGACAGGTTGGTGAGCGTGCCCGTGAGCCGCTGGCCGCCGCCCTCCTTCACCACCTTCAGGTTCAGCGCCCAGGTGCGGTTGCGGAACAGCGCGTCGCGCTTCTGGTCGTCGGGCGTGGCGACCTTCTTGCCGTCGCGGTCGAGCTTGTACCCGTCGTCGTCGAACGACGGGTCCGGCCCGACGCCCGCGTCCTTGTCGGCGCGGCCGCGGCGGAACGCGGCCGTCTCCGCGTTGATCGAGCGGATCCCTTCCAGCAGCGACCGCTGCACCCAGATGTCTTCCATGATGAGCCACACCTGGTCGTTGGAGATGTTCCCCGGCCCGAAGTCGTTGACGTGGCGGAGGACGGACTGCCACCCGTTCTTGAACTGGGTCGGGGCCACCTTATCGGCCATGCCGGTGCCGGGGCCGCCGGACCCGTCCTTCTTGAGCGAGGAGAACTCGTACAGGTACACCTCGCTCTTGCGGAACTCGTCGAACTCGCCGCCCTGGTTCGGGAGCGGGTCGCCGAACTTCAGGTTCCGCGCCTCGATCTGCTTGAGCAGCTTGGGCGAGCCGGGCGAGCCGCCGGCCGGCCACGTGTACAGGTCCTTCTGCCGGTCCCAGTTCCCCTTGTGCAGGCCGCCCTGCTTCTTGCCCACCTTCTCGACCAGCGCCTCCGCCTGAAGGATCAGCTTGGCCGGCTTCGCGTCCTGCTTCTTGGCGATGCTGGCGCTCGCCCCGTCGATCTCGCCCTTGCGCTTGGCGATGGCCCCGCCGACGCTCGAATCGACGAGCACCACGGCGATCAGGGTGAACAGCGGGACGAACCCGAGCAGGAGCCAGAAGTGGTGCTTCTTGAGCGCGTCGTTTTTCATGGTGGAGGCCCGGCGGTGTTCGTGTCGGCGACCCGGAGGGTCGGGTAAGTGCCGCCCGCGGTTCGGGGCGGCGGTCACGCGGTTGGTTCGTTCGGAGCCGAGGGCGCGGCGCGCGTCACGGGGCGGGGGCCGGCGGGGGCGCCGCGGTGGCGGACGGCGTCGGCTCGCGCCAGACCATCATCACCACGAACTCGTGCCGCCGCCGGGTGCCTTCGCTCTTGGGCGGGGTGACGGCGCCCTGGTTGGCCGCCGCACCGCCGGAGGTGCCCAGCCCGGTCCACGCCGGGCCGATGGCCGTGGCGGGGGTCGTGGCACCGCCGGGTCCGTCCGCGCCGAGGGGTCCGCCGAGTCCGCCGGGTCCGCCGGGGGGCATTCCGCCCGGCGGTGCGCCGGGGCCACCCTCACCGCCACCGCCTTGGGCGTTCCCGCCGCCGCCCACGATGGCGTCGAGGAACGAGCCGCGGTTGATGTTGTAGAACACGTGCGGCTGCGGGTCGGAGATGGGCGGGAACACGCGGTACACGAACGCGTGGCTGACCAGCCCCTTCACCGGGTCCTTGACATCGACGATGTACCGGCCGACCTTCTCGTCGGCCTTGTCGTCGCCCTTGCTCTTCTTGGCGAAGTCGTCGAACCGCTGCAGGTTGCGGAGCAGCGCCTGGCGGACGAACGTCGCCCCGCCGTTGTGGTCGGTGTACCCGCGGATCTCGATCACCCACCCGCCCTCGGCCGGCCCCTTCGGCTTGGACCGGTTCGCCACGGCCGGGTCCGGCTCCCGCTCGTCGTCCTTCATCCAGGCGGCGATCGACTCGACGAACTTGTCCTGCACCACCTTGTCGGCCGCCTGGAGGAAGTCGTTGATGTTGGTGACGTAGCGGGTGTGGACGGTCTCCACGTTCACCATCGCCAGCGCCTTGGGGTGGCCGGACTGTTCGTCGGCGACCGCCCGGTCGATCGGCACGCCCTCGGCCATGCGGCTGATGAACCACTTCAGCGCGTCCGCCCCGGCGGTGCCCTCGCCCTTCCACACTTGCGGCTGGCTGAACGCCGCGATGGTGCCGTTGGGCGTGCCGGTATCGGTCAGGTTCCCGTCGGCACCCGGCCGCGGCAGCGCGGCGGTGAACACCTCGGTGAACCGCGGCCAGTTGAGCCGCTCCTCCTGCCCGGCGATGATCGTCTTGACCCGCTTCTGCTCCCTGTCCGAATCGAGCAACCGCCCCTCGAACGCGGTCTTCTGCGCGTCGTACGCGGTGGCCGCCTTCGTGGTGTCGCCGATGCCGTCGTCGATGCGCTTGTCGGCGAGGGCCGCGTACGGGGACGAGAACCCCATCGCCATGCCGCCCAGGCCGATCACGAGGGCCGCCGCCGCCGCCGCCGCGTACGGCTTCTTGGACCGGATGAGCCGGTCCTGGATGATCTCCTTGGGCAGCAGGTTGGTGGTCAGCCGCGCCTGCCCCAGCCCCTGGAGCGCCAGCCCGTAGGCGACCGGGAAGGTGAGCAGGTTCTCCGCGAACAGCGGGTCGGTGAGCACCGTCTCGCCGGACAGCTTCTCGAACCGGCTCGGCTTCTTCACGTCCAGCGACAGCTTGTCGGCGAGGTACTTCTGGAGGCCCGGCAGCTTGAACGCGCTGCCCAGGCCGACGAGGTGCGCGACGTGGGCGTCGCGGTGGGTGTTGGTGAAGTAGCCGAGGGACCGCTGCACCTCGCCCACGAAGTCGGTGAGGACCGGCTTGATGGCCTTGAGGATGCTCGCCATGTCCGGGCTTTTGGCCGCGTTCCGCTTCAGGTGCTCGGCCTTGGCCATCGTGAGCTTGAGTTCCTTGGTCAGCGCGCGGGTGAAGTTGTTGCCGCCGAGCGGGATCGGCCGCTGCCAGATGATCTTGCCGCCGTCGGTGATGATGAGGTTGGACGCGTCGGTGCCCACGTCCATGACGACGGTGCAGCGCTTCTTGCCGCGCGGCGTCGGGTTCGCCTCCTCCGCCTCCTCGGCCCCGTCCGCGCCGGGCGGCTTCGGCTCGGCCGTCTTGACCAGCTCGTACGTGGCGTAGTTGACCAGCGCCAGCGGCGACATCTGGACGAGGTTGATCTCGGTCTTGGCGCCGGCGAAGTAGCCGAGGTAGCGGGAGATGATGTCCCGCTTCATGGCGAACAGGCCGATCTCGGTCTCGAGCGCGAACCCGTCGATGGCGCCGCCGCCGCCGATCTTCTGGAAGTCCCAGACGACCTCGTCGAGCGGGAACGGGATCTGCTGTTTCGCCTCGAACTTGACGATCTCGGCGATCTTCTTCTCCTCGACCGGCGGCAGCTTGACGAACCGCGCCAGCCCGGACTGGCCGGCGATGCCGATGGCCACGTCGTCGCCCTTCACGTCGTTGCGGGAGAGGAACTTGTCGAGCGCCTCGCGGATGAGCGTGTCCGGGTCGGCGTCCGGCCAGGACAGGATCTTGGTGTGTTCGACGTAGTCGAACGCGGTCGCGGTCGGCTTGCCGTCGATCATCTCCAGGCGCAGCGCCTTGAGTGCGGACTGGCCGATGTCGATGCCCCAAACGCCTTTCGCTACTTTCATGATCGCGTCTCTCCGGGTGCGGTCGGTGCCGAGCGTGGTCGGTCGGTCCGCCGGCTCCAGGTAAGCGGAAACCGTACGGGACGTGTTCGCGATCCCGTTCGGGCCGGGGCCGGAGGGGCCGCCGGGGGGCGAGCGGGACGGTCATCTATTCTGAGGGCGCGAGAACCCGTGTGATTCACGGTATCATCCGCGCACCACTCCTGTCAACAAACTGAACGCGCCCGTTTACGAAATGTTGGCGCAAGGGCGCGCGGTGGGGGCGTTATCCCTAATTTACCCCTGCCCTCGGTCCCCGGCCCCCATTCGCCTTCAAAATCAGAATGACCGCATCGACACGCCCGACCCGCCACCCCATAATGCCAGTTATGGAACCGGTACACGCGGTACAAACGCCCGCGGTCGGCGACGCGACCCCCCTGCCGATTCAGGTGGACGCGCTGGCGGTCGCGGTGCAACCCCCTCCCCCGACCGAACCTTCGGTCGGCGCGGCGGTTCCGTTCGTCCCCACGGTCGTGTCGGTGCTGCGGGCGATCACCGCGGCCGGCGGCCCGTGGTTCCCGGCCCGGTTCGCCGCGGAAGCGGGCGTCCCGCGCGACAGCCTCGACGAACCGCTGGCCGAGTTGCGCGTCGCCGGGCTGGTGCAGGTGGCCGAGTGGGTCCGCGGCATCGGTCAGGGGTACGCGCTGACGCCCGATGGCGAGACCGCCGCGACCGACGCGACCGTTTTCGATCGGTTGAAACAGGCCGCGGGCGCGCCGACCGCCGCCCCGCGCGCGAACGCGGGCGGGGCCGACACGGGGGCCGAGGAACCGCGGGACCCGGAACTGGCCCTCAGCCCGCCCATCGTGGTGCCCGTGCTCCTGATGGCGAACGCGGCGTGGTTCTTCGTGTGCGCCGTGAAGAGCATCATGTGGGGCCTGACGCCGGCCCGCGCGCTGAGCGAGAGCCACCCGGCAGTATTGCACACGTTCGGGGCCGTCAGCGGCGTCGATCTGGTCAACGGCGAGTGGTGGCGGCTGGTCACGTCGTGCTTCGTCCACATCGGCGCGCTGCACCTGATCGGCAACATGTTCGCGCTCGCGATGATGGGTCCGCTGGCGGAACTGCTCTGGGGCCGCGGGCGGCTGCTGCTCATCTACTTCGTCTCCGGGCTGGCCGGCAGCGCGCTGGCGATGGCCCTGCGCCCGGACTCGACCCTGGCCGGCGCGTCGGGGGCCATCTGGGGCATCCAGATGTCGCTGTTCGCGTGGCTGTTCGCGTTCCGCCGGCACCTGCCGCCGGACCTCGCGTCCGACTGGTTGCGCCGGCTCTCGGTGGTGTTCGCGCTGAACGCCGGGGTGAGCTTCCTGCCGGGCATCAGTTGGGAGGGCCACCTGGGGGGCGGCGTGGCCGGGCTACTCGCGGCCGGGCTGTTGAACGCGGCCCGGTTCGGCGACCGCCCGCGCCGGGTGGGCGCGTGCGTGCTGCTGGCGCTGCTCCCGGTGGTGTGCGTCGCGGGCGTGGCGGCGGCGATGGACGCGCAAGGAATGCCGGGGTGGCTGCACCTGCGCCAGCGGTTGGCGAGCGAGCGCGAGGCGCGCGAACTGAGCGAGTGGAACCAGAACGTCCGCGCCGCGCAGACGGAGTTCAACCGGGACGTGGCCCCGCGGCTCCCCGAACTGGCACCCGAGGCGGTGCGGCCGGTGGAACAAGAGGCACTCGATGTGCTGGCCCTGAAGACGCCCGCGCCGGACGCCGGGGCCGCGGTGCGCGCGAAGGTGGAAGCGCTGAAGGGCGCGGCCGACGCGATCGTCGGGTTCACGGCGCGCGACGCGACCGGGTCCGACGCGTTCGACCGGCACCGCGACCGGGTGCGGGCGTTCGCCGCGGCGCGGGGGCGGTCGTTCGATCTGCTCCTGGGCCTGCTCGACGCGAACCTCCCGCCGACCGCGGAGGCGAGGGGGGAGTGGCGGGCGGCCCGCCGCGCCGCCGACCGCCTCTGGGCCGCGCTGACGGCGAAGTGACCGGGCTGCCTTTCGCGTCTTGCTTGTGATTGACCTCCCCCCTGGAGGGGGACGT
>JAYUBA010000559.1:0-6253 GCA_043741075.1 Frigoriglobus sp. | reverse complement strand
GGACGCGGAGCGGCCCCGCGTTCCACAGCACGCGACGGCTCCGCGCGGCGAGACCCGCTGAAGCGGGTCACTACGAACGAGAGCGCGCCACCCACCCGAAGACCGCTCGCCACGAGTTCCGATGATCGAGTCCTTCACCACCGCCCTTGGCCCGTCGTTCTTCCAGTACCTGCTCATCGGGCTGGTTACCGGGCTGCTGTACGCGCTCATCGCGCTCGGCTACACGATGGTGTACGGCATCATCGAACTGATCAACTTCGCGCACGGCGACCTGTTCATGCTCGGCTCGTTCCTCGCCCTCCAAGTGGCGATCTGGGTGGGCGTGGCGACGCTCACGGGCGAGGCCGTACCGGCGGCGAGCGCCGGGGCCGTAATCGGGACCGTCGCGCTCATGCTGGTCGTCGCGCCGCTGTTCTGCGCCGCCCTGAACGTGACCATCGACCGCGTCGTCTACAAGCCGCTGCGGAACGCGCCGAAGCTCGCCCCTCTCGTGTCCGCCATCGGCGTCAGCTTCGTCCTCATGAACGCGGGCGTGTTCTGGATGGGCACCTACCCCCTGAACTTCCCCGAGCTGATACCGCCGGACAACCTGACCCCCGGCACCGCGGTCGCGCTCACCTATCGGCACGTGATGGTACTGGTCGTCACCCTGCCGGTGATGGTCGCGCTGACCGTGTTCGTGCGGTACACGTCGCTGGGCAAGGCGATGCGGGCGACCGCCCAGAACCCGACCGCGGCGCAACTGATGGGCATCAACGTGGACCGCGTCATCTCCGCGACCTTCGCCATCGGCGGCGCGCTGGCGGGCGTCGCGGCCGTGGTGTACGGGCTGTACAACAACACCGTCGGCTACCAGATGGGGTTCCAGACGGGCCTGTACGCGTTCACTGCCGCGGTGCTCGGCGGGATCGGCAACATCCCCGGCGCGGTCCTCGGCGGCGTCATCATCGGCATGGTTCGGTCGCTCGGTAGCGCCTACGTGGGCGAGCAGTGGAGCGAAGCGCTGATCTTCGCCATCCTGATCGTAATTCTGATCTTTCGGCCCAACGGCCTGCTCGGTGCCCGCACGCGGGAGAAGGTATGACTCTCCGCGGTGTGGCCGGCTACTGGATGGTCGCCGGGTTCCTCCTTTTAGCCGCGGTGCCGTTCCTGCCGTACCGGTCGGCGCCTATCTACGGCACGCAACTCATCCCACTGCTGTGCTTCGTGATCCTCGCGCTGGGCCTGAACGTGGTGGTCGGGTACACCGGCCTGTTGCACCTGGGGATCGCGGCGTTCTTCGGCATCGGGGCGTACACCGCCGGCGTCTTGACCACCACCGTGTTCCCGTTCGGCACCAGCTTCGTCATCGTCGCGGGCGTCGCGGCGGGCGTGTCGGCGGCGGTCGGGGTCGCCACCACCGCGCCGACACTGCGCCTCCGCGGCGACTACCTCGCGCTCGTCACGCTCGGCTTCGGCCTCATCACGATCTACGTCATCCGCAACCTGGCCGGCATCACCGACGGAACGCAGGGCTTGACGCCGGTCGCACCGAACCTGTTACCGGGGATCGAAGACCCGGTGCTGCCGAAGTCGCGGCCCGGCTGGAAGGACTCGTGGCGCAAGTACCCGTACCTGTACTTCCTGTGCCTGGGGTTGCTGGCCGCGGTGGTGGTGTTCCTACGGAACCTGGAGCGGAGCCGGTTGGGGCGGGCGTGGGTGGCGCTCCGCGAGGACGAACTCGCGGCGGCGTGCATGGGCCTGAACCCGGCCCGGCTGAAGCTGTCCGCGATCGCGCTGGGGGCCGGGCTGGCGGGCCTGGCCGGGGCGCTGTTCGCGGTGTCGCAGAACGGCACCACCGAGCCGAAGGCCTACGGCTTCGAGCGGTCGATGATCGCGCTCTGCTGCGTCATCCTCGGCGGGTTGGGGAACCGTCCGGGCGTGATCCTGGGCGTCGTCCTGCTCGTCGGCTACGACCAGATTCTGACCCCCGAACTCGACAACTGGTTGCAGGCGCAGAAGCTCAACCCGAACGGGAAAGAGTACCTCAAGGTGAGCGGCTGGCGGCTGTTCATCTTCGGCCTGGCGCTCATCCTGATGATGCGCCTGCGCCCGGAGGGGCTGCTCCCGGCCGCGCGCCAGAAGCGCGAACTGCACCCGGAAGCGGACGAGGCGAAGGGCGAAGCGGCGGCGAAAGCGGAAGCGGAGAAGAAGGACGAGCCGCAGCTAACGCAGAAGACGCAGATCGAGCCGAAGACCGAGTTTGATTGAGACCCTGTTTTCCGCCTGATCTGCGTCTTCCGCGTTATCTGCGGCCCTTATCTTTCTTGATTTCTATGGCCATCCTCGACATCCGAAAGCTGACGATGCGGTTCGGTGGCATCACCGCCGTGAGCGGCGTCGATCTCGTCGTCGAGGCGGGTCAGATATTCTCCGTCATCGGGCCGAACGGCGCGGGCAAGACGACCGTCTTCAATGCCGTCACCGGCATCTACGAACCCACCGCGGGCGAAATCCTGTTCGCGGGCGGGCCGCTCGTCCGGCCGTTCACGTGGAAGGTCGGGCTGTCGGCCGCGCTCATCGGGCTGGCCGCGGGGCTGGTGCTGGCGGTGTTCGCGGTGAACGCCGACACGCTGTGGCGGCGGTCGATCCGCGGGACCGAGGCGGCGCGCCGGGAGGCGATCAACGATAAGGTGATGGAAGCGGCCGAGGCGGACTCGTCCGCCGACTCGGACGAGTTGGGCAAGCGGTTCGACGCGGAAACCCCGTTCTCGTGGCGCACGGCGGCACGCGAGGCGCGGACCCACGTGGGCGAGCGCCCGGTCACGGGCGCCGTCGCGTTCGCGCTGGGGCTGACCCTCGGTGCCGCGGGCGCGGTGGTCACATGGCGCCGGTCCCGCCGCGCGCCGGACTTCATCTCGCAGGGCGGCATCGCCCGCACGTTCCAGAACATCCGCCTGTTCCAGTCCATGACGGTGCTGGAGAACATCCTGGTCGGCATGACGCGCTCCATCCCCGGGCACCCGCTGTTGGCCGCGCTCGGCCTCGGCGCGCACACGCGCCACGAAGCGGAAGCCGAGAAGAAGGCGGGCGAACTGCTCGCGTTCGTCGGCCTCACCGGGCGGCACAACGAACTCGCCAAGAGCCTCCCCTACGGCGACCAGCGCCGGCTCGAGATCGCCCGCGCGCTCGCCACCACGCCCAAGCTCCTCCTGCTCGACGAACCGGCCGCCGGGATGAACCCCAGCGAGACCACCGACCTCATGCAACTCATCCGCCGCATCCGCGACCGCGGCGTCACGGTCCTGCTGATCGAGCACCACATGAGCCTCGTGATGGGCATTTCGGACCGCATCGCGGTGCTGAACTTCGGCGTGAAGATCGCGGAGGGCACGCCGGCCGAGGTCGGCCGCGACCCGAAGGTGATCGAGGCGTACCTGGGCGCGGAGGAGGTGTCGTGAGTACCGCTCCCCCGCTGCTCGCGGTCGAGAACCTCGAAGCCGGTTACGGCCCGATCAACGTCCTTCACCGGCTCTCGCTCACCGTGAACGCGGGCGAGATCGTCACCATCATCGGCGCGAACGGGGCCGGCAAGACGACGACGCTCATGTGCGTCTCCGGCATCGTGAAGGCGCGGGCCGGGACCATCACGTTCGACGGGCAGAGCATCACCGGGGTGCCGGCGCACGATGTCGTGCGGCTCGGCCTGTCGCAATCGCCGGAGGGCCGCAAGATCTTCCCGCGGCTGACGGTGCGCGAGAACCTGGAGATGGGCGCGTTCACCCGCACCGACCCCGACGGCGTGCAAGCCGACATCCGCAAAGCGTTCACGATGTTCCCCATCCTCCGCACGCGGCAGGCGCAGGCCGGCGGGCTGCTGTCCGGGGGCGAACAGCAGATGCTCGCCATCGCCCGCGCGCTCATGGCCCGCCCCAAGCTCCTGCTGCTCGACGAGCCGTCGCTCGGCCTCGCGCCGCAGATCGTGGTGCAGATTTTTGAGGTGATTAGGGAACTGAACGAGCAGGGCATGTCGGTGCTGCTGGTCGAACAGAACGCGCGGATGGCGCTGAAGGTGGCGCACCGCGGGTACGTGCTGGAAACCGGCCGCATCACGCTCACCGACCGGGCCGACGCGCTGCTCCACGACCCGCGCATCCGCGAAGCGTATTTGGGGGAGTGATTTCAGTGGGGCCCGCGGCCCGCGTGCCTTGTGATGAGCACGCGGGCCGCGTGCCCCACGATCCTGCCGCGATTTACTATGAAACTCACGCGCCTCACCACCGACCGCCTGCGCATCCCTTTCCCTAAGCCGGCGCGGGTGTCGCTCACGGACCCGACCCCGGCCGCGCCCGACGCGGTCGATGTCGTCCTCGTTCACCTCGAAACGGACACCGGCGTCACCGGCCTCGGCTTCACGTACACACTCGGCGCGGGCGGCGCCGCGCTGCGGGCGCTCATCGACACCGAGTTGTCACCGGTCGTTCTGGGCGAAGACCCGCGCGACACCGACCGCCTCCTCGCACGCGCGGAAGCGCGGTTCCGCGCGGTCGGGTTCGGCGGACTCGCGGCGCGGGCGTACTGCGCCATCGACATCGCCCTCTGGGACGCGAAGGCGAAGGCCGCCGGCGTGCCGCTCGCGAAGTTGCTCGGCGGCGCGAAGCCGGCCGCGGCGTTCGTGATCTCGGACGCGGCGACAATCGGGCGCGACGCGGGCGAAGCACTCAAGGCCGCGAAGCCGCTCTTGAAGCTCGGCGCGGTCGGGGTTCGCGTGGAGGTCGGCGGCGGCGACGTGCAGGCCGACGCGGAGCGCGTGCGCGAGATTCAGGACGGCTTGGGTGAAGACGGGTGGATCGCGGTCGCTGCCGACAGCCGGTTCGACCTGAGTACGGCGCTCGCGCTGACGCACTTCTTCGAGGACGTGGGCGTGGACGTGTTTGAAGACCCCATCCCGGCGGCGGACACCGTGGGCTACGAGAAGCTCGCGCGGCTCGCGGAGGTGCCGATCACGGTCGGCGCGACGTTCGACACCCGCGACGCGTTCTTCCGCGTCATCCGTGACGGGGCCATCCGCACCGTCCGCCCGGATGTCTGCCGCTTGGGCGGCATCACCCCGCTGCTGAAGGTGGCCGCGGTGGCGGAAGCGTATCACGTCGCGGTGTCGCCGGTGCGGTTGCCGGAGGTGGGCGTTCACCTCGCGTGCGGGCTGGCGTCGGTGCCGCACGTCGATTCGGTGTCGTGGCTACGCGACCTGTTCACCGGCGGCCCCGGCATCGACGCCGGGAAGATGTCACCAAGCGCGGGCGCGGGGTTGGGGCTGAGCGTGAACGAAGAGTCCGCGGCGAAGTACCGCTCATCGTGACTGCCAACCCGCCGTCAATCGAGAGTACCTGCGGGGTCGGTCAAGGCACGGGCCAGCCGCTGCACCTCGCTCTCTCCAAGGGGAATCTCCACGTCACCACCGGACTGCCGGGAGAGGGCAAGCAGTACTTTTCCGCCGAGGACGCGCACACCCACCCAGAACTCCTCGCCGGTGTCGATGTCTCGGAAGGTGAAGGCGTCAACCTGACGATCCCGTTCGGACATCGTTTCTACCTCCAGCGGTCGAGCTTCTGATTTGTCTGCGAGAGCGAAACTAACCCATCGATGGTCAGCCGAAGAGCTTTGGCGTCACACACCGCAGTTCTGCGTTTCGCTTGCTGCTTGCCCACGCGCGGCGGGCGGGTTATCACTATGCCAGTGTCGCGAGCATCATAACAGGAGTTTCCCCATGAGCACCCCCGAGAAGCGGGTTCAGGAACTGCACCTCACGCTCCCGCCGGCGCCCAAGCCGGTCGCGGTGTACAAGACCGCGGTCAAGATCGGCAACCTGCTGTACGTGTCCGGGCACGGCCCGCTCAAGGCCGACAAGACGCAGATCACCGGCCGCCTCGGCAAGGACATGACGCTGGAGCAGGGGAAGGAAGCCGCCCGGCAGACCGGACTCGCCATCCTCGCGACGGTCAAGGACACGCTCGGCTCGCTCGACAAGGTGAAGCGGCTCATCAAGACGTTCGGCATGGTCAACTGCACCGACGACTTCCTCGACCAGCCGAAGGTCATCAACGGGTTCTCGGAGCTGATGAAGGACGTGTTCGGCGAGGACGGCGTCGGCGCGCGGAGCGCCGTGGGTCACAACTCGCTGCCGGGGAACATCGCGGTGGAGGTCGAGTGCATCTTCGAAGTGGAAGCGTAAGGAGTGAAAAGAGAAGAAGATTGGCCACAAAAACGCACAAAG
>JAYUBA010000558.1:0-1840 GCA_043741075.1 Frigoriglobus sp. | reverse complement strand
GGAGGGGGGCCGGGGGGGTAGGTCTGATTGGGGAGGGGTTCTGAGGCGCCGGGCGCAGCGACTCGCACCCGACCACCGCGACGAGAACGAGGCACACCGACCGGACCCGCATCGCGCACCCTCCGGGGATACCGGAGGAATCGGCGGCGCGGGTTGTAGTGAGTTACGCGATCTGGCGAACATGGCGAAGCGCGGCGCGAAGCTGGGCAAGCCGTGCGCGTTGTTCCGCACGTGCCAGGTAGGGGTCAGGCAGTCAGGCAGTCAGGCAGTCACTTTCCGGAATGACTACCTGACTCGTCGGCTTCCGCACAAGCAAGGCCGCCAAGACCGCCACTTCTTGTTGTGGCGGCCTGACTCCGAGAAGTCACTTCGACACGCGACAGGCGACGGCACCGCCCGTTCCTCGGCGCCGCCGCGGTCGCGCGATCAGACGCACCCGCCGCCCCCTCGGCGGCGCGTGCCCATTCGATAGTATTCACGCGTACATTATTCGTCAAGATGGGAAAGCGGGATTGTCTTCAGTCGCCGTTGAGGTCTTCGCCCAGTTTGGCGAGCGCCTCGCTCTCGATCTGGCGCACGCGCTCGCGGGTCAGCCCCAGGCACTCGCCGATCTCCTTCAGCGTCTTCGGCTCCTCGTCGTTGAGGCCGAACCGCATGCGGAGCACGGTCGCCTCGCGCTTGTCCATCTTCTCCAGGAGAACGAGGACGTGCTTGAGGTCGTCGCTCTCCACCATCTCGGCGTCGGGCGTCTTCGCCCGGTTGTCCATGAGCATCTCCTCGATGCTCCACCCGGCGTCGCCCTGGTCCGACTGCGGGGCCGCGTTGTACACGCGGATCGCCTTCTTGATGATCGCCAGCTTCTTCTTCGGCAGGCCCAGCAGCTTCGCCACCTCCTCGTGCGTCGGCGGGCGGCCCAGTTCGTCGCTCAACTTGTTGGTGGCCCGGCGCCACTTGGAGAGCAGTTCCACCATGTACGCCGGGATGCGGATCGTCTTCGCCGTGTTCACCAGCGCCCGCTTGATACTCTGCTTGATCCAGTAGCTCGCGTACGTGCTGAACCGCGTGTTCATCGTCGGGTCGAACCCCTCGACCGCCCGCAGCAGGCCGAGGTTGCCCTCCTCGATGAGGTCTTGAAGGACCAGCCCCTTGCCCGTGTACCCGCGGGCGATGTTCACCACCAGGCGCAGGTTGGCGCGCACCATCTGGTCGCGGGCCGCGTTGTCGCCCACGGCGATCGCGCGGGCCAGGGACTTCTCCTGGTCGGCGGTCAGCAGGGCGGTCTCGTTGATCTCGCGGAGGTACGTTTCCAGCGGGGACTGGACCACGTCCGGGGAGTAGCGGCGGAGTCGCGACATGAACGGCCATCCTGTCAACTGAGTTCCGACGTCGGTCGCGGTCGAGCGAGTACGCGGGCCGCGGCGGGTGCCCGCGAAGGCTCCTCCCGACGAACCCGCAGGAACGTATCGACCGCGCGAACGATCATCTGGACCGATGCACCGGGGGAACGCTCGCGCGAGGGGGGAATGCGAGCGCCGTTAAGGAACCGCGGGCACAACCCGGTCGCCGCGACGAACCGTCGCGGCCGGTGCGGCCGGGGGAGGCCGCACAATGCTACCGGGCCGAGGGCCGACCGAACCGGACGGTTCGTCGGCCACGTTACAAGATACCGCCGGTCCGGGGCGGAGTTCAACCTTATTCGCTCCCGGACCGTGCGCGACCGACTGCTCTCCTCGGCGAATCGTTACCGCTTCGCCACTTTGGACGCACGCGGCTCCAATAAGTTTCGTGAAGTCAACCGAATGCTTCTTGTAGGACAGGCTTCCAGCCTGTCATTGGCCGG
>JAYUBA010000557.1:0-1843 GCA_043741075.1 Frigoriglobus sp. | reverse complement strand
ACTCGACGACCTGTTCGGCCGGTACGCCGACGAAATCTCCACCTACGAGAAACTCCTCGCCCTGGCCCCGGACAACGACATCTTCCTGAACAACTTCGCCATGATTCTCGCGCTGCACAACCGCGACGGCGGCGACCAGCCGCTGGGCATGATCAACGCCGTCATCGCCCGGAAGGGGCACCGGGCGACCCTCCTCGACACCCGGGCCATCGTCCACATCGCCGGGGGACGGTACGCGGAAGCGATCAAGGACTTGACCGTCGCCCGCCGGCTCGAACCGAAGAAGCCTGTGTACGCCTTCCACCTGGCCCTGGCCGAGGAGAAACTGGGCGGACCGAAGACGAACCGCGACTTTGCCCTCGCTGCCGCCCGGGGTTTGACGAAGGCCAAGTTGCACGCGAAAGAGTGGCCCGACTTCGACCGACTGTTGGCGAAGTGATCTCCCGGCGGGCGGCGGTGCGTCCGCCCGCCCGTCCAGCCCGGAATGGCGAGCGCTAACCCGGGCAAAGTTGCCGGGCTCTCGCCGGGATCACAGAAACTGCGTCATGAGCGGCCGCAACGTCGCCTCGGGGAACAGGACCCAGGCGTAGTCGCGCCGCTGCAAAATGGCGGCCGTCTGCTGGCGGGCGAGCGCGGCCGCGAGCCATTCCTCGCCCCCCGAGACCTCGGCGGTCGCTGAGAGTCGTCTTTTCGCCTCGCGGAGTCGGTAGAATCGTTCCCGCCGGTCACGACGAGTTGTCGGCTGTTGGGCGATCAACTCGGCGACGAGACTAAGGAATTTCACCGTCGCCGGTTTCAAGTCGCCTGCCTGAAACAACTGCGGATTCCACTTCACTAGGCGGGTGAATTGCTTGTAACTCCGCACCTCCGCCGCCGCGCTAACGTCCACCGCGAACGGCAGGTGGGCCGTCAGCGTGAGGACCTGGTACGCCGGCGGTTCGCAGCGGAAGAAGCCGCGGATGATGGCGTCGGTCACCTCGTCGTACTTGCCGCCGCCGATGCCGTGAATCCACAGGTCGGCGAAGAAGAGGCGGGCGAACAGCGTCAGCGTCAGGGCGCGGGGACGGAGTTCGCCGGCGGGGAATGCGGCGTAGGGGCGGTCGCGGCCTGTGGGGGTCATGCGCCAGAAGGGCCGCTCGCCGGGTTCGAGCAGCGGGGCCGGGTGGTTCTCACTGCGGACGCGGTTGGCCCGGCGGTACTCGGTGATCGCGGCGTTGTAGACGGCCGTGAACTCCGGCAGCCGCCGCTCGATCGCCGCGACGAACTCGGCCCAGGCGTCCGTCCGGCACAGCCGGCTCACCGGCAGTTCGAGGTTGTGGCAACCCCACGCGCGATCTTGCTCACGCCGAACGCGGGAAAAGTATTCCCCGATCAGCAAGAAAGGGTGTGCGTAAGCGAGGCTCCGCAAGTCTGGTAGGATCGGACGGAACGGCCATGCCTTAGCAATGTCGCCGACTGCGGCGTTGAAGTGCGTGAAGACCCAGGTGTGGGCGACAATTTCGGATTCAAACGGTCGGTCGCGCTGGGGCGAATCGAACTCGACCAGTTGCAGTCGCGTCGCGTCCCCGTCCAGCGTCGGCACGCGGATCGACCGCACTTTAAGCGTGTCCGAGTCGGCGATCAGGTTCAGCGACAGGCCGTTGACGCGGCGGGCGAGGCCGTGGGCGGCGAAGTTCTTCGCCCAGACGCCGGGGTGGAACAGTTCCGGCTGGTGGCCGGTCACGATCAGCGGGCCGTCGTTCAACGGCGGGACCGGCTCGCCGTTCTCGCGGAGGTAACTCACGGCGGCGTCGATCACGTTCCGGCGGGCCAACGCGAACAGGTCTTCGGGGAGGAGCTTGCG
>JAYUBA010000556.1:0-1847 GCA_043741075.1 Frigoriglobus sp. | reverse complement strand
ACGGCGGGTAGCGTTCGCGGGATGGCCTCCGATTCGGCATTCCCGACGATCAGGGGCGGTTTCCCGTCGTTCGGTTTAGCCAGATTGATGGCCAGTTGCGCGAATCCCAAGCTGTCGCGCGCCGTCATGGCGCTGTTGGAAATCAGCCCGGCGTGTAGGAGCAACGAGATCAGGACGAGGCCCGCGAGTCGAACCCGATCCGAGGGATCCGTCACGCGGGTAGGGACCACGGTTTCCATCCGCCCGCCAACATGGGTCGACATCGTTCGGCATCCTCTTGTGAATCCATCCAGCCCCGTGAGACTATTTTCAAATACTACGGTATTTCTCGATCGAGCGATCCCCCGACATTACCCCGGGGTATACCTCCGGATTTTGCCACGCTGTTAGGCGGCGGTCCAGAGGGCGTCCCAGTCCGGGGTCTCGGCCATCGCCAGGAGTTCCACGAACGGGCCGACATTCTCCACCCGCCAGCGGGCCCCGGATCGTTTCATCCGCAGGTTCACCCATTGCTGGATCGCCCCTTCGACCGCCCCGCTGCCGATGCTCCGGCCCGACGCCAATCGGCCGGCGTAGTCCAGGTGCGTCGGGTGGTTCGCCAAGTCCGCCGACACCCCGACCAGCGGCTCCGCCGAGACCCCGGCCGGGGCCCGCGGGATCGGAGTCGCCAACCAGCGGTCGACGCCCGCTTTGCCGCCGGCCAAGAGCGCCTTGCGACCGGCCTCCGTGTGGGCCGTCGCCGCATCCGTGCCCGGACCGAAGACCGCTTTCACGGCGTCGCTCAGGTGCTCCACGGCGTGGAAAATATCGAGCACCCCGGCCGCTTGCGGGACGACGTCGGCGGCCAGTTCCCAAATCCACGGGGCGCCGTCGGCCAAGACTGACACCCGGCTGTCCGCGGTCACCTTCAGCCGGTCGGCTTCGCGTCGGACGCGCTCGGTGAAGAGCCCTCACTCCTCGACGGCGGCGACCGCGCTGCGGATCGTCGGGCCGGGCAGCCGGCGTGAGGCCCACTGTTCGACGGTCGCGGGCTTTCCGCGCGAACGCCCGAGAAACAAGGCCAATTTCACGTCGCGGTAGCCGCCGCGGGTGTTGACCTTGCCCGCATCGATCAGCAGTTCGACCTCGCCGGGCGCGGCGGCGAAGCGTCCGGCATCGGCCCGCTGCGGTCTTTCGGCGGCGGCCCGCCGCGCCGTGGCGTGGGTCGAACGGCGGAGGGTTTCGGAGTCGACGGTCCAGCCGCAGAGTTGCTCGAGCAGGTGCCGGGCCCGGTCGAAGGAGTGGGTGACGCCGAGGAGCGACGTGATGCGGGTGGCTTGGCGGGAGAGGAAGCCGTCGACGCCGAGGGCCGCGTCCGCGGGGCAGCCGCCGCCGTCGGGCCCACTGGTGTAGCGGCGGGCGAAGCGGATGGGGCCGAAGGCGGTGATCACGTGGCGGACGCGGGTGCCGCGGAAGCGTTGGCCGGGACTTTTTTTTCGCCGGTGGCGCGGGCCTGGACGGTGGCCGCGAGGTTGTCGCGGATCAGGGCGCGGCCGCGGTCGAGGGCGAAGCGTTCGAGGGTGTCGAGGACGGTGCCGTAAGCGGCGGTCCGCCCGAGCCGACGCATCTCGGCGACGTAAGCGGCGGCGCGTTCGAGTTCGAGGCGTTCGGCGTCGGTGTCGTACTGGAAACTGATGGTGGGCATCCGTGCCTCCGGAGTCGGGGGAATAGGGAAACAGATCCTACCAGAAGGCCCCTGGCAAAATCCAGAGGTATACCCAGCGCGGAACTGGCCTTCCCGAGCATCTGCTAATTTACGAAACTCCAGACCTACTTTCAGGTTCCGGAGGTCTTGGCATGGATGCCGC
>JAYUBA010000555.1:0-1847 GCA_043741075.1 Frigoriglobus sp. | reverse complement strand
GTGGTTTTCATCGCCACCTCGTGTACCTTCACCCCGTCGCTGACGCTCCGGGTTCGCCAGTTCCGCTGCCAGCCAGTCCAGCAACTCCGGGTGCGTCGGCTTGCCGCCGTTTCGGCCGAAGTCGCTCGGCGTGTCCACGATGCCGACGCCGAAGTGGTGCTGCCACAGGCGGTTCACCGCGACGCGGGCGGTCAGCGGGTGCGCGGGGTCGGTGACCCACTTCGCGAGGGCCGCGCGGCGCTCCGGATCGGTCGCGCCTTCGGCGATGGCGAGCTTCGGGCCGATCTCGCTCAGCCCGCCCGGCCCGACCGGCTCCTTCTTCTGCGTCGCGTCGCCGCGGTGAAGGCGGTACGTCGGCTCCGGCGTTCCCATGCGGCCCGCGTAGGCCGTCTGCCCGCGGCTCAGGTCGGCGAGTTGCTTGCGAAGTTCGACCCCGCGCGTGGTGAGCTTAACCCACGCGGCGCGGTCCGCGACGGTCAGCCCCGGAGGAACAACCGACGCGCCTTCCGCGAACGGCGCGCGGTCGTCCGACGACGCGACCACGCACCACGCGTCGCGGTCGAGCGAAACGTCGATGCGGTAGCGCGTCGGGAGCCGGTCCATGAACTTGCCGTCGCGGTCGCGGCCCCACACCACGCGGTCGATCGTCGTCGCTTCCGCGAGTTCGATCTGAACCCACCCGCGGCCGGTTTTGTTCGAGATCCAACTGCGGCCGTTGCCGTACTTGCCGTCGTGAATGAACTCCAGCCGGTGAACGCCCGGCGCGTTCGGGTAGTCGCCGGACGAGGTCGCCTTCGCCCCGGCCGACGCGAGCGCCACGTTCGCCGGCTTCGGGCCGCTGCTGAAGATTTCGAGTTCGTCGATGCACGGCTCGATGTTGCTCGTCTCGAAGATCGCGAAGCGGACGAACTTCGCCTTCACCGGCTTGAAGCGCTCGGTGTTCAGGCGCGGGTTCACCGCCGGGCGGCGGGTTTCGGTCGTGATCGGGTCCGCGAGCGGTTCCATCGCCGCGAGTTTGCTTTCGAGTTCGGTGAGCTGCTCGCGGAGCTTCCCTGCTTCCTTCGCGCGGGCGGTCGCGTCGCCGCCGCGAACCGGCCGCTCGCCGTGCTGCACGCCCGCGAACACCGCCTTGAACTGGTAGTAATCGACCTGCGGAATCGGGTCGAACTTGTGGTCGTGACACCGGGCGCACGCGACCGTCAGGCCGAGGAACGTGGAACCCGTCGTGCCGATCATGTCGTGCAGTTCGTCGGCGCGCTGGTTGAGCGTGAGCGTCGGGTCGGGGCTTTTCACCGCGTCCCACGCGCCGCCGACGAGGAACCCGGTGGCGGCGTCCGCGCCGGGCGTGTCGCCGGCCAGTTGCTCGCGCACGAACCGGTCGTAGGGCACGTCGGCGTTGAGCGCCTTGATGACGTAGTCGCGGTAGTGGTAGGCGGTCGGCCGCGGCTGGTTGGTCTCGAAGCCGTTGCTCTCGGCGAACCGCACCGCGTCGAGCCAGTGCCGCGCCCACCGCTCGCCGTAGTGCGGCGACGCGAGGTATCGGTCCACCAGCTTCTCGTAGGCGCGCACGTCCGTGTCCGCGACGAACGCTTCGACCTCTTCGGGCGTGGGTGGGAGGCCGAGCAGGTCGAATTTCAGTCGCCGAATGAGCGTGCGGCGGTCCGCCCCCGGCGAGAGTGACAGCCCGTTGTCACCGAGCTTCGCGGCAATGAACCGGTCGATGGGATTCGCGTGCGTGGCCGATGCAGGGACCGCCGGCCGCTTGACCGGCACGAACGACCAGTGCTTCTCGTCCGCGAGGGCGGCGGACGCGGTGAGCGCGGCGAGGGTGAGGAGGAGCGTGCGAT
>JAYUBA010000554.1:0-6290 GCA_043741075.1 Frigoriglobus sp. | reverse complement strand
AGGGTCGTTTAGTTCTCGGTCAAGCGCCTGCCATTGTTTACGAGTCGTTGCGCTTCGAGTGGTCGGATAGCGAATCGTCGGAGCGCGGCGGCGAAGTTGGGGAGTTTGGCGGCGGCGAGGAGGTGCGTCAGGGCGTTGCGGGTGGCGGCGAGTATTTGCGGGCTGTTGCCGCTGCGGATGCGGCTGGCGTCCTCACCGAAGGTGACATCGCGAACCCAGTGCAGGTTGTTCTCGATCGACCAGTGCGTTCGGTTGAGGCACAACAGGCGAGAAGCGCCGGCATCGAGCGGGCGCAGGCTGGTGATCCCGTAGGACGTCTCTTCCTCGACACGTCCGTCGGAGAACCGGCGCAGCCGATGGAGTTGGAACACTTGGGCGACGCCGGGCCACGCCGACAGGTATTTCGACAACGCCGGGGTGGCCCGCAGGGTGCGCGTCTCCACTCGGCCGTGGCCCTTGTTGGTCGTCGTAACGGTGTCCTGCTCAGTGGCCCACCGGCTCTGTTGGTAGGGGGGAAAAGGCGGCCGATTCGCCGAACATGCACGCGATGTCGTAGTGCAGCGTCGGCTGGTTGTCCTTGACGGTGAACAGGTACTCGCCCCCGCCCTTGGTGACCGCGTGGCACACGTCCTTCTGGCAGAACATGGCGTCCCCCGTGACCACGGTTCCGGCCAGCGGGAGGACACCCAGCAGTTCCAACGCGGCCTTGTGCTCGTTGGTCTTGCCGTCGACCCGGATCTGGGCGACCACGGCGGCGACGTGAGGCGCGTAGGCGGCGAGCAGATGAACCCCGGGAACGGCCCCGTTGCGGGTGCCCCGCACGGTCTTGCCGTCGAGGCACAGTTGGTCCCCGAGGTCGGGGCACCGGGCCGCGACCCAGCGCCCCAGGGCGGCTTCCACGGCCCCGACGTCGAGTTGGCGCAGGAGGTTGGAGAGTGTGGCCTTGCACGGGGTCTTGGCGGACCGGAACCCCAGGGCGTGTGCCAGCGGGGTTCCGTGGTCGCGTGCGAACTGGGCAACGGCTTCCAGGGAGCGCATGCCCGCGAGTGTGGCGACGACCACGAGGTTGAGAACCACCGGCAGCGGGTACCGCAGCCCCGACGGATCACGCGGATCGGGGATCGTGGCCAGAACCTCTGTCAGCGATGGCGCGGCTTCCATACCGGTCTCCGATAAGAGGACCGGAGGCGAATACCCCGACTTCGCCCAACTGCCAAGACCAACGAACTAAACGACCCTGATGTTGCCCCCGCTTGTGACGGGTACGCAGGCTGTGCGGATTCCGCCAACGGAGGACAACCTTCATCGATAATTCATCCCGAAATGGTTCAAGCCTACCGATACCTACCTCGCTTGTTGCCCGGTACACTCATCACCTCAGCGAGATGAATAATGCGTTCGGCCGTTATGCAGTTCCGCGGAACCGGCGGAACCCTCGCGGTACTGTGTGCCGTTCTGTCTGCTGGGACAGTCGTGGGTCAAGACGTGCCACCTGGTCTTGCCGTGCCGCAGCCCGGGCCTTCCGTCGGGTTTCCGTCGCCGGTGCTCCAGGTGCAGCCCAACCCGATCCTGGGGGCCGCTCCGCCCGTGACACCGGTAACGCCCGTGCCGGGAGGAATCGACCCGACGCCGGCACCGCCCGCGGCGCAGTTCGGGCCGGGCGGCCTCGGCAACGCAGTGAACCCGCTCCCGCTTAGTAGCACCGGGAGCGGCACGGGGGGCAACAGCCCGGACCTGCCCAAGGTTCACGAGATCGCGAACACCCCCCCGCTCAACGCGAAGTGGGACAATGGGCTGATCTTCGAGTCGCCGAACAAGGACTGGCGGTTTCACTTCGGCGGGCGGTTGCAGGCCGAAAGCGTGTGGTGGGGTCAGTCGGCTCGGCTGAAGGGCGCCCCGCCGGGCAACGGTGGTATCCCTGCCTCCGGCCGCGGCGACGGCGTCGGCGTACTCGACGACGGCTCCTTCTTCCGCCGCGTCCGGCTCCGCGGCGACGGCACCGCCTACGAGAACTTCGAGTTCGTCCTCGAAATCGATTTCGAGCAGCTCAACTACATCACCTACGACCACCTGTGGTTCGGCATGAAGGACGTGCCGTTCCTCGGCACGGTCCGCGTCGGCCAGCACAAGGTGCCGATGGGCATGGACAATATCGGCAGCGACTACCACCTGACGTTCCTGGAGCGGAACGTGCTGAACGAGGGCATCTGGGCGAGCCTGTTCGCCCCCGGCATCTTTGTGGCGAACAACTTCTTCAACAACAACGTCTCGTTCCAGACGATGTTCCACCGCGTGCAGCCGGTGGTGCAGTTCTTCACGGGCGACTTCGGCGACGGCAACTACGCCGAGACCACCCGCTTGACGTGGACCCCGCTTTACGAGAACGAGGGGGCGCACGTCGTACACGTCGGCGGCTCCTACCAGTGGCGGACCGGTGACCTCGGCCGCACGATACAGCCGGGCGCGACCGGCAACGCGTTCGCCGACTCGCAGGACGTGGTCCGGTTCCGCGCCCGCGGCGAACTGCGCGACGCGGTCGGCATCGGGAGCGTCGGCAACGGCCTGCTCGGCGGCGACCCGGCCCGGTTCGTCGACACCGGCTTCCTCTTGGCCAAGAGCGTGAACACGTTCAGCCCGGAATTCCTGACCATCATGGGGCCGTTCTCGGTGCAGGCGGAGGCGGCGTGGGCGGTCGTCGAGAACGCCCGGTCGGTCTACCCGACCGCCGCCGGCGGGGCGCCCAACAACATCGCCCGCGGCACGCCGACGTTTTGGGGCGGGTACATCGAGACGAGTTACTTCCTGACCGGGGAACACCGAGGCTACGACCGCCGGTTCGGCACCTTTGACCGGCCGCGCGTGCGCGAGAACTTCTTCCTGACCCGCGGCGAGAACGGCGAGATCAACCGCGGCACGGGGGCGTGGCAGATCGCCTACCGGTACTCATACCTCGACCTGAACAGTAACGGGGTCAACGGCGGTCAACTGGGTCAGCACACGTTCGGGCTGAACTGGTATCTGAACGACAACGCCAAGCTCCAGTTCCAGTACAGCAACATCCAGCGGAACGTGACGACGCCGGCAGTCAGTGGCACCGTCCACGGGTTCGGGGTGCTGGCCCAGTGGTACTTCTAACGTCCGTAACGCAAACAGGAGGTTGGCGATGAGAATCGCGTTATTTCTGCTGGGAGCGATCGCACTCGTGGCGGCGCCGGAACTCCAGGCCCAGCCGGGCCCGGCGCCGGGCATGCGGGTGACGGAAACTCCCGGCCTCGGCGCGACGGGCGGCGGCCCGAAGGTGTGCGCGGTCGAGATGAGGGCGACGACCAAGGTCGTCCACGGCTCGGTCTGCAAGGACTACTGCCGCGACCACATCTTGCCGAACTGCATTCGCGAACGGCTCGGGCTGACGTGCGAGAACTCCAGTTGCGGCACCTTGCGAACTTACCACGTCCTGACCAAGAAAGTCATCCCCGGCCCCGAAGTGCCGGAGTGCCGGGTGAAGGAACTGCCGCTCCCGAGCCAGCCTACGACCGTGCCGGGGCCAGTTGGCACGCCGCCGTGACTGCGGTAGTGAACCCCCCAGGCCCGCGGGTTCGCCTACGTCCCGGCCCGCTGAACAGTCGAGTCTTCAAGCCCGGTCCGCGGGAACGACTTCCCGTAGACCGGCCGTCGGTCTCGTCGCAGGCCGCGAACTCCGGTCCCCCGGCTCCCGTTACCCTTCATGATGGTCTTCAGCGGCCGCGGGCGTGAACCCGGCACGGACCAGGTCGTCGAACCCCGGCTTCAGGGGGCGGACATCATACCCGCGCTTCACCAGCACCCGGCGGCGAGCAGGGACCGGCCACCGGCCCCGCAATACAGGTAAACCGGACGGTCATTCGGTAGCAGTTGTGTTAGATCGTCTGCCCGGATGCCCGCCCGGATCCGGCTCAGCGGGAGCAGAACCGCGTCTTGCAAGTGACCCGCATCCCACTCGCTCACCTCGCGGACATCGACCAGGATCGCCCTTTTCTCCGCGACCGACCGCCTCACGTCCCCCAGCGATTCCCGCGTGTGCCTCACCCCAACCACCCGCTCGATGGCCCAGATGAGAACAGCGTACACCGCCAACCGAACCGCTCGAAACATGTGCCGCATCGCTCGTCCTCTCGGTGCGAAGGCTGCTCCCGGTTGTCGCGATCGGCCGAACCCAACCGTGCGCGACGTGGAGCCGTGAGATCGCGTGTGGATCGCTCCCGCGGCGCACCAGTAAGTCGTCAGACGCCGCTGTGCGGGAACTGGGCCGCCCACTTCGCGCGGAGCGCGTCGTTAATGCGGGCGGCGCACCGGGGCGGGATCGGGTACGGCTCACCGTCCTTGTAGAGTCGGATCGTCTTGCGGATGTTATCGACCACCACCCGGCACGGGTTGCACCCGGCCAGGTGGTCAGCGAACTCGCGGCACACGGCGACGACGGTCTCGTCGTCCACGTAGTCGTTGAGCGCCTTCAGGATCTCTTCGCAACTCATGGTGGGGTGTGTTGGCTCGGACACGATTCACCTCGCTGCGTCAGCCGTGCCGGTGGTCCGGGAACAGGCGCGCGGTTTCGTCACCCAGGGCGCTCGTCAGGCGCTCGCGGAGAGCGAGCCGGGCGCGGAGTAACCGGACCTTTACCGCCGACTCGGTCAACCCCATCGTGTCCGCCGTCTCCTTGATCGAGAACCCCTCAATGTCGCGGAGGACGAACACCACGCGGTACTTCTCATCCAACTCCGCCAGCGCCAGGTCAATCAGTTCGCGCACTTCGCGGCGGGCGGCGAGGTCGGCCGGGTCGTCGCGCCACGGGGCGATGAACTCCGGGTGCGGAACGTCGCCGTACCCCTCTTCCGGTTCGCCCGCGTCGGCCGGCGCGACGGTGGGCAGCCCCCGGCGCTTGCGGAGGAGTTTGAGGGCGTGGTTGGTGGCGATCCGCAGTACCCACCCCGCGACCGCCGATTCGCCCCGGAAGTCGCGGACGTGTTCGACCAGACTGAGGAACGTCTGCTGGGCCACGTCCTCTGCGTCGTGCGCTCCTCCGACGATTCGGTACGCGAGCGCATAAACCCGGTCCTGGAACCGCGTGACCAGTCCCTCGAACGCCGTGAAGTCGCCCGCCTGCGCGCGCCGGACCAACTTCAGATCGGGATCGACCGTTGGCGGTACGGCGTCAGGAGTCGCGGCGGGTGAGGTCATCAATTCGAGCGCCGGAGGAGCGGACGAGGATACCCTACCCGCCCGCGGCGCTTCGGGCCAGTCTGCCGCACGCCCGCGTCACTTGTCCTGCGGGAACCCGTTCTTCAGCAGCGCCTGATACCCGTCCTTCAATGGGCGGACGTCGTACCCCTGCTTCTTCAGGATGTCGGCCGCCACGAGGCACCGCTTGCCCGACCCGCAGTGCAGGTACACGATGCTCCCCGCCGGCAGCGTCTTCTTCAGTTTCTCGTCCGGCACGCCGGCCTTCAGGTCGGAGAGGGCGACGTGCTTGGCGTCCTTCAAGTGCCCGTCCTTCCACTCATCGGCCTCGCGCACGTCCACCAGCACGGCCTTCCCGTCTGCGACCGCCTTCTTCACCGTGTCCAGGCCGTCGGTCGTGTGCTCCGCGGCACACGCCACGCCGGTCAGCACGCACGCCGCGACCACGCACCACGCGAATCGACTCATCGGTAGCTCCGGTAAGGAAACGGCGGCCCGCGGTTTGCAGAGCCCCGGATGGAATGATCCATGAGCGCGCCGTCAGGTTACACGTTTCCGCTCTGCGCAAGGAGTGCTCGGCGGTGTATCGAATCCGCACGCGGGTGTGCGTTACGTGTTGGGGCGCGGCACAACCGCACGTCTACCGAACTGGGATCGCGTGTAACTTTCCTGGCGGCTCACGGATCAACCCAAGGAGACCGCCTCAACGGAGAAACCTCATGTCAACGCCGTGTCCATCACCCGCCGCCCCGAAATCACGGATCGCTCGCGATTCGCGCCGCACGCACCGCCGGCTCGTCATCATCGGGGGTTCGCTTGCGATCATCGGCGCGGCTCTCGCCGCGTTCGTCGATCCGGCCTGGGCGGCGCTGGCAGCCGTCGGCGGGTTGACACTGCTCCTGTACCCGGAGACGAACTGCTGTGCCCACTGACCTGGCACCGCAGCAACCATTCATCGAGATCGAAGAGGCGAAGAAGCGTGAGTACCGAACCCGCGAACGCACCCGAGCCAAACCCGCTTGGCGGCGCAGCACCCACTCCGAAGCGCAACATGGAATACCTGTTCTTTGTCGGTC
>JAYUBA010000553.1:0-6291 GCA_043741075.1 Frigoriglobus sp. | reverse complement strand
TGGCACAAGAAGGGCACCGACCTGCCGGTGCTGGTCACGAACTCGTCGGACAAGGCCGAGCAGATTCCCGGCCGCATCGCGGCGAAAGGCGTCGGCGTTCACCCGATGCCGAAGGAGTTCGTCGCGGTGGCGTGGACCGCGCCGGCCGCGACAACGGTGAAGGTGAATGCGAAGATCGTTCACGCGCACCCGGCTTGCGGCAACGGCGTGGCGTGGTGGCTCGAACACCGCCGCGGCAACCGCGCGGCGGTGTTCGGTGAAGGTGCGGTCGATCTCGGCGGCGAAGCAACCCCTGGCGCGAAGACGCTGAAGGTGGAGAAGGGCGACATCATCATCCTCGCGGTGGACGCGAAGGACGAGAACCACATTTGCGACATGACCGCGATCGAGTTCAGCCTGAGTGAAACCGAAAAGCCCGAGCGCGTCTGGAACCTCGCGGCCGACATCGCGACCACCGTGCAGGAGGGCAATCCGCACGCCGACGCGCACGGCAACAAGGCCGTGTGGAGCTTCGTTCGCGGCCCGTCGCGCCCGCTGGGGAAGGGCATTAGCTCTGTGATTCCGGCGACATCGCTGCTCGGTAAGTGGCGCGACGCCGCATCCGACCCGAAGCGGAAGGACGATGCCGCGAAACTCGCGGAGCAGGTGCAAACGCTGCTTTCGGGCAAGCGGCCGGCACAGGAGAAGTCGCCGGATCGCGCGTTGTACGACAACCTCGTTGGCGTCGATAGCATGCTGTTCGCGGGCGTCGATGTCGCGAAAGTCGCGAAAGTCGCGAAGCCGCGAGCGGCTGGGGCGTTCGGGCTTGCGAAGGAGCAGTTCACAGAGGCGAACCTTGTGGCCCCTTCAAGCAAGGTCATCGAGATCAAGCTCCCGGCCGCGCTGTTTGCCGGTCGCGAGTTCGTCGTCGATGCCAAGCTCGACGGGGCCGCCGGCACGCGCCTCGTTCGCCCGCGCGTTTCCACCGCGCCCGCCTCAGATGCCGGCACCGGCCCACTGCTCGGCTCCGCGACCGGCGCCGCGTACAAGCAACTCGTTGCCGGGAGCGCTGAGTTCCGCAAGGTGTTCCCGCTGTACACCTGCTTCCCGCCGGTGGTGCCGACCGACGAAGTCGTGTCGCTCAAGATGTTCCACCGCGAGGACGAACCGCTCGTGCGCCTCTTCCTCACGGACGAGCAGACGCGGGCGCTCGACCGAATGTGGGTCGAGCAGCGGTTCGTGAGCCGCCAGCCGGTGGCGGAGTACGACTACCTGCCGCAGTTCATGGGCTTCACCACGCAGGACACGCCAAAGGAGTTCCAGCAGTTCTTCATCGACCGCAAGCCGCTGTTCAAGAAGCGCGCGGGGGAACTCTTGAAGGACGAAGAGGCCGCGATCCCGAAGCAACTCGACGCGCTACTCGCGTTCGCGGAGAAGGCGTACCGCCGTCCGCTTCAGGAGAAGGAGAAGGCCGACCTGCTCGCGCTCTATAAGGCGATTCGCGAGAAGGGCGCGGCCCACGACGAAGCGTTCCGCGGCGTGGTGTCGCGCGTGCTGGTGGCACCGGCGTTCCTGTTCCGCATCGAGGGAGCGCCGAAGGGGAAGGAACCCGCTCCCGTCAACGACTGGGAACTCGCGACGCGACTCAGCTACTTCCTGTGGTCGAGCGCGCCGGACGAGGAGTTGCGCACGCTCGCGGCTACTGGGCAACTCCGCGACCCGAAGGTGCTGGCGGCGCAGGTTCAGCGGATGCTGAAGGACGCGATGACGCGATCGCTCGCGATCGAGTTCGGCACGCAGTGGATTCACGTCCGCGGGTTCGACGAGCTGAAGGAGAAGAACGAGACGCTGTTCCCCACGTTCAATTCTGAGCTACGAAAAGCGATCTACGAGGAATCGATCCTGTTTTTCCAGGATTTGTTCCAGAGCGACCGCGCGGTTACGTCACTCCTCGACGCGGACTACACGTTCCTCAACGACACGCTCGCGAAGCACTACGGCATCCCCGGCATCAGCGGCCCGCAGTGGCGCAAGGTCGATGGCGTGCGGAAGTACGGTCGTGGCGGCGTGCTGGGCTTGGCGAGCGTGCAAACGAAGGAGGCCGGGGCGTCGCGAACCAGCCCGGTACTTCGCGGGAACTGGGTAGTGGAAACGCTGCTCGGCGAGAAGCTCCCGCGCCCGCCCGCGAACGTGCCGCAGTTGCCAGAAGTGGAAGGCACCGACAAGCTCACCGTGCGGGCAATGGTGGAGCGGCACGCGAAGGCACCGGAGTGCGCGGTGTGTCACGTCCGCATCGACGGGTTCGGCTTCGCGCTGGAGAAGTACGACCCCATCGGCCGGCTGCGCGAGAAAGACCTCGGCGGCCTCGCGGTCGATACGAAGGCCAAGCTGAAGGACGGCACCGAGTTCGACGGCATCGACGGGCTTCGCACTTACCTGCTCACCAAGAAGAAAGACGTGGTGGTGCGCCTGTTCTGCCGGCGGCTGCTCGGTTACGCTCTAGGTCGGGCCACGACGCTCTCCGACACCGCGCTCCTCGACGAGATGGTGAGTGAATTGCATCGGAATGAGGGGCGCATCGGCGCGGCGGTGCTGGCGATTGTGAAAAGCCCTCAGTTCAAGATGGTGAGGGGCGACAAGTTTTCCGAGTAGCCGCTGGCGGCTTCGCAAGGGGTGCGAAGCCGCCAGCGGCTCAGAGCCTCCCTGCGGCGCGAAGTGCCTTGACGTAGGGCGAGTTGGGGCTGTGCCCTGGGTGGAGGGGCCAGCCATCATACTCCTTGACGAAGGGCCACACTTGCTTCGGCAATTTGAAAGGCAGAGGGTTCTTCTCGATGTAGGTGATGGTGCGCCGCACGTCGTCGGGGTGGTCGAGGAACACCTTCCACCCCGGCCCGCCCCAGGTGGGGTGGTCGGTCGTACGGTGGTGCGTGTCGGCGAGGCGATCGCGGCTCGCGTGCTGAAGGCGCGCGATCATCTCCTCGGCCGTGTGCTTGTGCTTGCGGATCAGCAGGTGGGCGTGATCGGGCATGACGGCGCAGGCGTAACAGGTGTACCGCTCGGCCTCGATGACGGCGGCGAAGGCGGCCCCGATTTCGCGGCGGGCGGGTTCGTCGAAGGTGAGCAGCGGATAGACCAGCACCTCGCGCGCCCGCTCGTAAAAGGTGCGGATGGCCCACCCGGCCGGTTGAACTTTCTTCCGCCCGCGGTGGAGTTCCCCGAGTTCGGCAATGACCTCACTGGCGATGTACTGTGAGTTGCTGCCGCGCGGGTCGTTCGGCAGCCACCGTCCGTAGGCCGTCCAGACGAGGTGATGGGCGATCACGATGGGGTTGGGCATGTGAACCTCAGAAGCCGCTCGCGGCTTCGCGACCTCTTCCTCTTGTGGCTTAACAGGATACCCGACACATGAACGCTCCGCAACAACCCCTCGCCCGGCGCACGTTCCTCCGCGGTGCCGGCGTGACGATGGCCCTGCCGTGGCTGGAGTCGGTCCCGGTGTGGGGCGACGATAAGCCCAAGAACTCGTCCTCCGAAGCCCCGGTGCGGCTCGCTTGCCTGTTCTCCGGTAACGGCTACCACAGCAAGGAGTGGTGGGCCAAGGGCGAAGGCAAGGCGATGGAGTTGGGCAAGGTACTCGACCCGCTCAAGCCGTTCCGCGAAAAGATGCTGTTCCTTCGCGGCCTGTACAACCAGGAAGCGCTCATCGGCGGCATCCACAGTTGCCAGACGGGCAACCTGCTCACCGGGGCGCACCTCGCGCCCGACGGCGGCATCAAGTCCGGCATCAGTTGCGATCAGGTGATCGCGGAGCGAACCAAGGGCCAGACGAAGGTGCCGAGCCTCGTGCTGGGCACCGAGCCGTCGATTGCGGCGATCCACAAGAACTACTCGATGATTTACAGTTCGCACATCTCGTGGAGTTCCGCGACCACCCCCACCCCGCTCGAACTGTACCCCGCGCTCGCGTTCGACCGCCTCTTCCGCGACGAAGTCGGTAAGGCCGACAAGAGCGTGCTGGACGCGGTCCGCGAAGACGCCACCAGCTACAAGAACAAAGTCAGCACCGCGGATCAACGTCGGTTGGACGAATACCTGTCCAGCGTGCGCGAGGTGGAAACGCGGATCGAGCAGGCCGGGAAGAACGGGCGGCTCCAGGGCTGGCGGCCGACGCTCGACAAGCCCGACATGAAGCGCCCGGCCGACGGCATCCCGCAGGACATCGACCAGCACATGCGGCTCATGTGCGACATCTTGGTGCTCGCGTTCCGCACCGACACCACCCGCGTCTGCACGCTGAAGCTGAACAACGACCACTCGTCGCTCCGCTTCCCGAACCTACAGGCCACGGGGGTCAAGGGCGGAATCGACTACATGATCCACCACCTGCTCTCGCACACCGACGGCGCGGACTGGCTGAAGGTGAATCAGTTCTTCACGCAGCAGTTGGGGTACATCGCGGAGAAGATGGACGCGGTGCAGGAGGGCGACCGCACGCTGCTCGACAACAGCATGATCCTGATGTGTTCGAGCATGATGACCGGCAACCACAACAACGACCAGTTGCCGGTGGTGCTGCTCGGCCGCGGCGGCGGGCAGATCAAGACCGGCCGCATCCTCGACTACACCGGCAAGCCGAACCGCAAGATGTGCAGCCTGTACCTGTCGCTCATGGAGAAGGCCGGCGTGCGGCTGAAGGAGTTCGGCGACTCGAAGGAACAGCTCGCGGAGATTTGAGTCGCTCGCTGCACCTTCCGGCAGCGGCTTGCCGAGGTTGTCGCGCTTGCCGACGATGAACGTCAGGTGGTCGTCGATGTGCCCGATGTAGCTCGCGACCATCCCGCCCACGGTGACCGTGCCGCGGCGGTTGTGCTGCCCGGTGCGGGCGAACGCCTCGTCGGGGAGAAGGCGCAACACCCGCGCCCACTGTCGCCGACCGACTTCCAGCAGGGTGAGTGCGTCTTCGATGTCCTGCGCGTGGGGGTGGAGGCGCTCGACGTAGGCGGTTTCGTCGGCGTAGAGCAACGGCGGATTGTCTTCGCTGAGCATCCGCTTCATGCGGTCGATGCTGATGGCATCGCTGTCGGCGAGGTGAACGGCCACTTCCAGGATCGACCACGCGCCCGGTCCGGGCCGTGCGGTCAGTTCCTCGCGCGTCAGGCCCGCGACCGCGGCGCGGACCTTCGCCGGCCCCGCCGTGTATGCCTCGATCAATGCCCGGTCCATCGCACACCCTCCACATTGTCGCGCACGTCGGCGCGACGCAGGGACAGTGTCCGCAGGCGCTCGGTTCGGGTCAAGCGCGTCACCACGCCGGGATGCCGCGCGCGGGCGGGGCGATATGCTGATCCACGGTCGCGAGCCGTCACGCCCTACACGGGGAATTCACATGTCCGAGAAGCGTCTGGCCGGAAAGGTCGCCCTCGTCACCGGGTCGTCGCGCGGGATCGGCGCCGCCATCGCGACGCGGTTCGCCGCCGAAGGCGCAAAAGTGGTCGTCAACTACGCGACCAGCGAGAAGGAAGCGAACGAAGTCGTCGCGGCCATCACCGCGGCCGGCGGCGCGGCGGTCGCCGTGAAGGCGAACATGGGCAAGCCCGCGGAGATTCCCGGCCTGTTCGCGGCCACGGTGAAGGCGTTCGGCAAGCTCGACATCCTGGTGAACAACGCCGCGATCATGCAGCGCCAGTTCCTGACGGAGGTGACCGCCGAGTCCATCGACGCGCACTTCAACATCAACGTCCGCGGCTACCTGCTGGCCGTGAAGCACGCGGCCGAGCTGATGACAGCGGGCGGGTGCATCATCAACGTCGGCAGCGCGATCAGCCGCATGGCCTACCCCGGGGCGGTGGTGTATACGGCGACGAAGGGCGCTGTGGACCTGATGAGCCGCGTGCTGGCCGCGGAGTTGGGGCCGAAGGGCATTCGCGTGAACGTGCTCGCGCCCGGCTCGACGCGCACCGACATGAACAGCGAGAAGAGCGGCAAGACTAAAGAGGAGGAGCGACAGGAGGAGCAGGCGACCGCGCTACGGCGGATCGGCGAACCGGAGGACATCGCGGACGCCGCGGTGCTGCTCGCGTCCGACGACGCGCGGTGGATCACCGGCACCTGGCTCGACGTGTCCGGCGGCATCCGGCTGTGACGTGTGGGCGGTTCTGTCTTGGCCCTCTCCCCTTGCGGGAGAGGGTGGCGAGGCTTGGCGAGCCGGGTGAGGGGGCGCTGAGCAAAGGAGACGAGGGCAAAGCAATCTTGGGGTGCGGAGGTCTACCCCTCACCCGGCGGCGAAGCGCCGCCACCCTCTCCCGCAAGGGG